>NZ_JBJJBV010000093.1:0-22243 GCF_045446735.1 Nocardiopsis protaetiae | reverse complement strand
CAGGGGCGGGGTTCGGGCGGCGGAGAGGGGCCGTCCCCGGCCAGGCGTTCGCGAAGCTCGGCCTTGCGCACCTTGCCGGTGAGGGTGGTGGGCAGGGCCGCGACGACCGCCAGGCGCTCGGGGAGGAACCGGGCCTCCTGGCCCGCCCCGAGCAGGTGCGCGTGGACCTCGCCGAGGGTGGGCACGTCCCCGCCGCGGGGGACGACCGCCGCCGTGACCGGCCCGGCGCCCCCGTCCGCGGGGCCCACCAGGGCGGCCTGGGCCACCCGCGGGTGCCGGGCCAGGAGCGCTTCGATCTCGGCCACCGGGGCCGGGACGCCGTCGCGCACGATGGCGTCCCGGGCCCGGCCCAGAACGCGGATGCCGCCGCGGCCGTCCTCGCGGGCCAGGTCGCCGGTGTCGAACCAGCCGTCCGCGCCGATCTCGGCGACGAACTCCTCCTGCCTGCCGTGGTAGCCGAGCGCCCGCGAGGCCCCGCGCACCCGCAGCCGCCCCACCGGGGCCCTGCGGCCGGGGTCCTGGCACCGGTCGACGCGGATCTCCACGGCGTCGATCGGCCGCCCGTGGCTGTGCGCCGACCAGTCCTGGTCGTAGTCCAGCCGGCTGATGGTGATGGGGCCGAACTCCGACATCCCCCACACCGAGTAGGTGGACGTCCCGAACGCGGCGCGCAGCTCGTCCACCAGCCCCTGGAGCACGGGGGCGGCGCCGGTGACCGTGTACCGCAGGGCGGACACGTCGCGCGGTTCGGCCCGCTGCGCGGCGGCGATCCCCGACAGGGTGGGCGGGGGCCCGTACAGCAGCGTGGCGCGGTACCGCTCGACCAGGTCCAGCAGCCCGGCGTGGTCCCGCTCCTCCTGGAAGAGGACCGTGCCGCCGAGCATCACCCCGGCCAGGACGCCCTGGCCGAACCCGGAGTAGTGCACCAGCGGGGTGGTCACCGCGGCGACGAGGTCGTCGCGGAGCAGGAAGGCGTCCGTGTACCCGCGGACGCCCGCGTGCACCGTGTTCTGGCTGTGCACCACGCCCTTGGAGAAGCCGGTCGTCCCGGAGGTGAACAGGATGACGAACGGCTCGTCGGGGGTGAGCGCCAGGTCCGCGGGAAGGCCCGGGCGCCGCTCCTCCCAGCGCGCGTCGACGAAGTGCTCGTGGAAGCCGACCGCCCCCGCCGGGACGGGGCCGTCGACCACCACCACGTGCTCGGCGTCGGCCGGCGGGCCCTGGTCCGGCTCCGGAACGGTGATGTACACCCGGGCCCCGGTGATGTCGAGCCGGTGGCGCAGTTCCTCCCCGCCGCAGGAGGGCGCGATGGGGCAGATGACGGCGCCGACCGCCGCGGTGGCGAACAGCAGCGGCACGATCTCCCACCTGTCGGGCAGCCGGACGGCGACGACGTCGCCCCGCCGCACGCCCAGTTCCAGGAGGGCCCCGGCGAACCGGTCGGTCAGCCGCTCCAGGTCCGCGTAGGTGAGGACGTCGGTGCGGGCCGGGCCGCCGCGGCGGCCCGCCACGGCGGTCCGGCGCGGGCGCTCGCGGGCCTGGCGGCGCAGGTCGTCCAGGAAGGTGGTGTTCCGCCACCACCCGCGCCGCCGGTACTCCGCCGCCCGCTCCGGGCTCACCGCCGCGTCCGGCACCGCCGTCGCGTCCGGCACCGCCGTGTTCGGGGACGCCGCCGTATCCGGGTCCGTCGTGCGGTCCGGGGCCGCCGCCGTGTTCGGGGACGCCGCTCGGTCTGGGACCGCCGTCGCGCCCGAGACCGTCGCCGTGCCCGGGTCCGTCCCGTGCTCCGGGGTCACCGTCGCGTCCGGGACCGTCGCCGTGTTCGGAGCCGTCGTGCGGTCCGGGGCCGCCGTGTCGGGGCCGGGCTCGGTCACCGAGGTCATCGGAGCTCCCCCCGGCGGGCTGCCAGCAGCTCGGGAAGGGGGTCGCCCGACCGCGCGGCCGCGATATCGAGCAGGTCCCGGGTGTTGTGCCGCACACGGTCCCCGACCCAGTCGAACACCCACGCCTTGCGGGCCTGCGCCTCCAGGTCGAAGGGCACGCGCCGGGTGACCGCCAGGGCGGCGGAGGCCGCACCGCCGATGTTGGCGATCACCCCCGGCACCAGGAGGGCGCCCGAGGCGGCCACCTTCTCCCGCGCCTCGTCGCTGGAGCTGATGTTGCCGCCCTCCACGACCAGCCCGGCCCGCAGGCGGTGCGCGTTCTCGGCGTTGAGCGCGTGCTTCTGCGCCGCCAGCACCAGCAGGTCGGCGTCCACGTCGAGCCAGGCGTCCGGCCCGTCGGACACGGAGACGTCCAGCGGCAGGCGTGAGCGGTCGATCCGCCCGAACCCGTCGGTGACGTCCACGAGGTCGGCCACAGGGAGCCGTTCCGCGCTGATCGTCCCCTGGATGTCGGCCACACCCACGATGACGTGCCCGCGCTCCTCCAGGAACCCGGCGACGGCGCGGCCCACCGCCCCGAAGCCCTGGATCACGACCCGAGCCGGTCCGCTGTGCCGGGCCTCCCAGGCCGTGACGGCGGCCACGCCGACCCCGTGCCCGGTGCAGTCGATCAGCGGCTCGTAGTAGGTGCGCCAGTCGATGGGCATGTCGGGGACGCCCGGCCGGTGGCGCGGGTCGTACCCGGCCTCGGCGAAGAAGACGGCCCGGTCGGCGGGGGTGACCCCCATGTCGATGCCGAGGTGGATGCCGCCGTGCAGCAGGGGCTTCACCGTTCGGCCGAAGGTGCGGAAGGTCTCCTCCCGGTCGCCGCCGGCGGCCACGATCCCGGCCTTGGCGCCGCCGATGCGCAGCCCGGCGAGCGTGAACTTGTGGGTCATGTCGCGGGCCAGGCCGCGCACCTCCTCCTCGGTGACACCCGCGGTCATGCGGGTGCCGCCCATGGCCAGGCCGTCGACGAGGGAGTCGACGACGACCCAGCCCTTGAGGGGGCCGCCGCTGCCGTTGAGGTGGGTGACGAACGCGGGTTCGGGGTTGTCCAGATCGGTCATGTCCAGTCCTCGGGTGGTAGGGGGCGGGTTCTGTCGGCCCGGCGCGGCGGCCTCACCGGTACAGCTGCGCGAAGCCCCGCAGGATCTCCAGGCCGTCGCGGCGGAACTCCAGGTGCGCCTGCGCACCGAAGATCCGCCCGTCGTCGGAGCGCAGGAACTCCACGGGCGCGTGCTCGGAGCGGCCGATGGAGCGGAAGCCCTCCGGCGCCTTGCGGACGTAGAGGGTGTGGCGCTGGAAGACCGTCACCGTCCGGTCCACGTACCGGAAGATCGGTTCCTCCGTGTCGACCTGGGCCTCGTGGCCGCCGACCCGCTGCGGCCCCTCCTCCAGGAGGCCGCCCGCGGCGACCGCGAGGGTCTGCATGCCGCCGCAGATGCCGAACACCGGGACGTCGGAGCCCCTGACGAGGTCGACGAGCGGTTTGTAGTAGTCCTGGTCATAGGCCCGGACCTTGGTGCCGCTCAGGACGATCGCCTGGTAGCGGCCGTTGAGCCGCCGCGGCACGGAGGCCGCGTCGACCGTCTCCGTGTCCGAGCCGAGCGACTCGAACCGCCGGCGGAGCTGCTTGAGGGAGAGGGTTCCGTTGTTGACGACGAGTACTCGGGGGCGCACCACGGCAAGGGCTCCTCAGGTTCGGGTGATCACGGTGCCGGTCCGGCCGGAGAGCAGGTCCGGGACGGGGGCGCTGCCGATGACGACCCGCTCCACGCTCCGGTCCAGGGCCTCGCCGGCCGCCCGGAGCTTCTTGCGCATGCCGCCGGTGGCGCCCCGGTCGCGGAACTCGGCCGCGGCCCGCGCCGTGATCCGGTGCACCGGCTCCCCGTCGATCAGCAGGTGGGTGACGTCGGTGACCAGGATCAGGTCGGCGGCGCCCACCGCGCCCGCGAGGGCGGCCGCCGCCCGGTCCGCGTCGGTGTTGACCTCCCGGCCCGCGCCGTCGCGGGCCAGGGGGGTGACCAGGTGGACGTGGCCCGGGCGCAGGTCCTTGAGCGGGGCGGGGTCCACGCCGGTGATCGGGCCGACCAGGTTCTCCAGCTCGACGAGCTGCCGGTCCCGCCACCACCAGCGCTCCCCGGGGCCCGCGCTGACCAGGCCGTCGCTGCCCAGGTGCCGCTCCGCGGAGATCCCGTGCCGGTGGAGGCGGTCCAGGACCTCCTCGCCCAGCCGGGCGCTGACGGTCTTGATGTCCTCGATGACCTCGGGTGTGGTCCAGCGGCTCTGGTTGCCGTAGCGGTCGCGCAGGATCGCCGACGGCTCGCCGTACCGCGGGCGCAGCCGCCGGAGCGGCTTGGACCAGCCGTGGACCAGGACCAGCGGGTGCTCCCGGCCGTAGGCAGCCAGGGACTCCCACCAGGCGTCGTCGAAGTCCTCGATGCCGCTGCCGCCCAGCTTCACCACGGTCGGTGCGGTGTGCGCGCTCACGCCGGCACCATGGGCTGCATCGACAGCCCCGTCTCCTCCGGGAGCGAATAGCGCAGGTTGAGCGCCTGGACGGCCTGCCCGGCCGCGCCCTTGACGAGGTTGTCGAGGGCGGCCAGGACGACGATGCGCCCCCCGTTCGGGTCGTGCAGGGCCGTCACGTCGCAGTAGTTGGAGCCGAGGGTGGCCTGCGGGTCGGGGACCGGGATGAGAGTCTCGGTGTGGCGGCGCACCCGCACGAAGGGGTGCCCGCGGTAGAAGCGCAGGTACGTCCGCTGGAGGGCGGAGCCGTCCACCTCGTCGTCGGTGAAGACGTAGGCGCTGGCGAGCAGCCCGCGCACGTGCGACACCCCGTAGGCCGACATGGTCAGCGAACCGACCGAGCCGGGACGGCCGCGTTCCAGGAAGTCGCCGACCTCCGCGGCGTGCCGGTGCCCGGTCGGCGCGTAGGGCGCGATCGCGCCGTTGCGGAAGGGGTGCAGGTCCGGGACGCGCAGCTGGAGGCCGCCGCCGCTGGACCCGCTCTTGCCGTCCACCACCACGGTCCTCAGGTTCAGGCCCAGGCCCAGCACCAGCGGGGCGAGACCCAGGGTGATGGCGGTGGCGTAGCAGCCGGGGACCGAGATCAGCGGGGCGCCGACCAGCTGGTCGCCCACGAGTTCGGGCACCCCGTAGACGAAGCGCTCGGCCAGCCCGGACCGCCGGTCGACCTTGGGGTACCAGCGTTCGTGCAGGTCGGGGGTGCGGATGCGGAAGGCGCCGCTCAGGTCGACCACGCACTCGACACGGTCGGCCAGCTCCTCGGCGAGCCGGGCCGACACCGGGGCGGGGGTGGCCAGGAACACCGCGTCGCAGCGTTCGGCGATGGTGTCGGCCACGACCGGCTCCACCGTCAGACCCAGGTCGAGACGGAGCCCGGGGTGCAGGTGGACCGGGCGCCGCCCGACGCTGGAGTCGCCGCCCAGGTAGGTGAGTTCGAGCTCGGGGTGCTGGAGGACGAGTTTGATCAGTTCGCCGCCGGCCAGCCCGGAGGCGCCGACGATCCCCACCCGGGTCATCCCAGGACCTCCTGCACGTACCGCAGCACGGAGGACGCGATGTCGGCCTCCGTGGTCGCGTCCACCCCGCGCCAGGCCGGGGCGTGGTTGACCTCGTTGACCAGGTGGCCGTCGGGGGTCCGGAAGAGGTCGACCCCGTAGATCCCGGGGCCGAGCAGGTCCACGACCCCGTCCACGAGCTTGCGGACCTCCGGGTCCTGGCCCAGCGCCCGGCTCCGGTTGCCCAGGGCCGCGTTGCTGCGCCAGTCGGCCCCCGCGCTCTCGAACTCGGCGGCGGCGGCGATCTCCCGGCCGATGACGAGGCAGCGGACGGACCCGCCGCCCAGGTACTCCTCCGCCAGGCACGCCTGCTCGAAGGCGTGGCCCAGGTCCTCGACGTAGTCGTAGAGGGAGTGCGCCAGGTCGGGGTCGCGGACCAGCGCCACGCGCTTGCCCATGCCGCCGTGGACCGGCTTGAGCACCAGGGGCGCGCCCAGTTCCTCCAGGGCCCGCCCGTAGTCCTTGCGGGACAGGACCAGGCGGAAGTCCGGGACGGGGATCTCGGCGGCGCGCAGGACCGCGCGCAGCGCCAGCTTGTTCTCGCAGGTGTGGATGGCCGAGGCCGTGTTGAGGACCCGGGCGCCGTCGGCCTCGGCGAGGGTGGCGGCCAGCCCGCCGCGGGTGTAGCTGCGGCTGCGGATGAGGAGAAGGTCGTGGTCCCGGACGGCCGGGGCGTCCGGGCGGCCCAGCCCCAGGGACTCGTCGTTGACCCACTCCGCGTCGATCCCGGCGGCGGGGGCGGCCTCGATCAGCCGGCGCTCCTCCCAGCCCAGGCGGTCCGCGACGATGGCGATTCGGTGTTTCATTTCCTACTGTCCCCAATCGCGGAGCTGGACCTCGACCATTTCGAGGTCGAGCCGCCCGCCGTCGATGTCCTCGACACGGAGCGTGAGCATGCATTCGGGGCAGGAAAGGGTTTCTCCCCGGACGATCGGCGGAACGGTCAGATCCGTTTCGCATTCGGGGCAGGTGCCGGTGAGGGTGGCGGGCATGGGAGAACTCCGTACTCTGGGTCTTTTGACGTGGGAATATGTTTTCCGGGAAGGGCTCTCAGGCGTCTTGAAAGCTCAGGCGGCCTGGAAATCGACGGCGGCCTTGCGGATCGCGTCCCGGTCCAGCAGCGGGCGGCCCTCCCGCTCCTGCCGGTCGGCCAGCCAGGAGGTGAAGGAGGCGGTGTCCACGGAGACACCGGAGTCGGCGAGCGCCCACTTCACGAGTGCGGGGGTCAGGCGGGTGCGCACGTTCAGCCGGCGCGTGTTCCCCACCAGCTCGGCGGGGAGCGTCTCGTAGGCCGCCGGGTTGTTCAACTGCCCGGGGAGCTCGTAGGCGAAGGCGTGCGGGGTGGTCGGCCCCGACTGGAAGGCCTCGCCCAGGCCCGCGCCCCGGAGCGCGACGCGCGACAGCTCGGTCAGGTGCGAGAGGTCGAACCGGGTGTCGTTGTGGACGACCCGCAGGGCGGTGAGGAGTTCGGCCAGGGGCGCGTTGCCGCCGCGCTCGCCGATGCCCCCGACCGTCGCCGAGATCCAGCGCGCCCCCGCGCGCAGGGCCGCCAGGGAGTTCGCGACGGCCATGCCCAGCATGTTGTGGGAGTGGATCTCGATCTCCGCGCCGTCGATCGCGGTGATGCCGGCGACCACCTCCTCCATCTGCCAGGGCGACAGGTAGGCGACGGTCTCGGCCAGCCGGAACCGGTCCGCCCCGGCGGCGAAGCCCGCCGCGACGTAGGGGACGAGCCGCTCCCGGGGGGTGCGCGCGCCGTCCTCGCCGCTGAAGGTGACGTGGAAGCCGCGGTCCTTGGCCTGGGAGATCGCCGACCGGGCGAGGGCCTCCAGGAACTTGGCGCTGGGGGAGCCGAGCTTGAGCGCGGCGTGCTGCTCCGAGGTGGGGATGGAGTACATGATGTGGCGCACGCCCAGGCGCTCGGCCTCGTCCAGCGCGGTGGCGACCTGCTTGCGGTCCCGCACGACCACGAGCGTCATGCTGCGCTCGGGGCCCACCGCCTCGTGGGTGGCGAGGATGAGGTCGGCGTCCTTGGAGTCCGGGCCCGACACCATGCCCACCTCGACGAGGTCGACGCCGGTCCGCACGAGCAGGTCGGCGATGACCGCGGCGTCGGCGGGACCGAACTCGACGCCCGCCATGTGCGCGGAGTCCCTCAGGGTCGCGTCCGACAGGTGCGGCGGTGCCGGTTCGGAGAATTCACCGGGAAATGTTTCCATGGTGTTCACGCTCCTTTCTGGCTTTTTTCGGATGGTGGCGAGAAGCGGTTCCGGGTACCGAATCCGGTGTCCGCCGTGCCGAGGAACATGGTTGTCGGTGCGCGGCCGGACGGGCAATGCCCGCCGTGTCAAATCCATGAAAAGTAACTTCATGCGGTGTCAGGGAAATGCGGCTGCTCAAATTTTCGGGCAGGGTTGTGCGGTGCGCCCCTCAGGGGCCGGTGTCCGGCGGCGGCGGTCGGATACTTTGCTCGGGTCCGTTCCCGGGAGCGGGGTGGAATCGGGTGATCGCGATTCCCTCCCGGCCCGGGAGCCGTCACCCTTCCCCGCGTCGGCCGGTGCGCCCCGAGCACCGGACCGGAACCCGCGGAGGAGGAGGGAGGAGATCCGATGACGCTTCTGGACGCCCCCGTCGACACCGCTGCCGGCACAGGTACGGATATCGGCACAGGTATCGATATCGGCACAGGTACGGGCACCGGCACCGGCACGGTCGGTGCGGAACCGCTGCTGGCCGAGGGGGCCCGACGACTCGCCGACCGGGTGGCGCGGCCGAGCGCCGCCCCGCGCGACCGCGACCGCGTGTGGGACCCCGAACTCTTCGCGGAACTGGCCGGCGGCGGCCCCGGGCCGGGGCTGGCCGGGCCGCTCGTACCGCTCGCCCGGGGCGGCGGGGGCCTGTCCGCCGCACAGACCTGCGCCCTGCTCGAAGGCCTGGGAGAAGGCTCCCGGGACCCGGGCCTGGCCCTGGCCGTGGTGGTGCACGCCGTTCTCGCCACCGTCCCAATCCGGGCCTTCGGCACCGATGTAGTCAAACTTGACTACCTGCCCCGGATGGCGTCGGGGGAGTGGGTGGGCGGCCTGTCCCTGCGGCAGACCCAGGGCGCGGCCCAGACGCCCACTGTCACCGCCCGGCCGGTCCCCGGCGGCTGGCTGCTCCGGGGGGAACTGGACCTGGTCGCGGGCGCCCCGGTGGCCCACCACCTCCTGGTCGTCGCCGCGCTCGACGGCGGCGGCCGCACGGCGTTCGTCGTGGACCGGGAGGCGGACGGGCTGGACGTGGGGGAGGGCGCGCCGACCGCCATGCGCACCTGCCCGTGGGGGCGGGTCGTCCTCGACGACTGCTTCGCCCCCGACAGCGCGGTCCTGGGCACGGTCGGCGGCGCCGCGGACGAGGTGGAGCCGCTGCTGGCGGCGCTGGACTGGACCTTCACCAGCGCCCCGTGGATCGGCGTCATGCGCGCCCTCGCCCGGGAGGCCGTCGGCACCGCCCGCGAACGCCGGCTCTTCGGCCGGCCCCTGGCACACGACCAGACCGTCCGGTTCACCCTGGCCGACCTGTCCATCCGCGTCGAACTCGCCTCGGAGGTGGTGCGCCGGGCGGCCGCCGGGTTCGACGCCGCCGACCGGCCCTCCCTCCGGGACGCCGCGTCCGCCCGCCTGTTCGCGGCCTCCGCCGCCCGGGACATCGCCGAACGCGCGGCGCACCTGTCCGGCCCGCTCGCCCCCGGCGGCGACGACCTGGCCGGGCGCGCCCACCGCGACGCACTGTTCTTCTCCGCGACCGGGGGCGGCACCGAGGTGCTCAGACCCGTGATCGCGTCCTTCCTCCTGGAACTGGGGTGAACATGACGACCGGAACCGAAACGATCCGCCCGCCGCACGACACGGTGTGGGACTTCCCCGGCATCGCGGCCCGGGCCGCCCGCACCGACGAGGAGGGGAGGATGCCGCCGCAGAACTGGACGGAGATCGTCGAGAGCGGATACCTGCGGCTGTTCCACCCCGAGGAGGTCGGCGGCACCGGCGCGAGCGCCGCCACCCAGGCCGCGGCGCTGGAGGCGCTGGCCCGGGCCTGCCCGGGCACCTACTGGACGGCGACCGTGTCGGCGCTGCTGTGCGCCAAGCTGGTCTTCACCTACGGGGACACCGAACGGCACGGGGACCTGATCCGCTCCCTGGTGGAGGGGCGCAGGCTGGCCGCGTTCGCGGTGGTCGAGACGACGGCCGGCAGCGACGCCTCCACGTTCCGGACCACGGTGCGCCCGGCCGACGCGCCCGGGGGCGGGTTCTACATCAGCGGGGAGAAGTCGCGCATCTCCAACGCGCCCGTCGCAGACGTGGCCGTGACCCTGGCCCGGCGGGAGAAGCCGCCGGGGGACGACGGGCCCGACTGGTGCCTGGCCTTCGTGGACCTGCGCCAGCCCGGCGTCCGCCGCTACGACATCCCGCACATGGGGCTGCGGGGGATGCCCTGGGGCGGCATCGTCTTCACCGACGCGCACGTCGCCGCGGCCGACGTCGTCCCGGTGCCCTTCGGGGAACTGGCCGAGGGGATGGCCTGGGGGTGGCTGAAGACCTCGTTCTCGGCCATCGCCATCGCCGAGTCGGCGCTGGCCGCGTCGGTGCGGCACGCCAAGGAACGGGTCTCGTTCGGCCGTCCGCTGGCGCACATGGAGGGGGTGCAGGCCCAGCTCGCAGAGTCCCGCGCCCAGATCGACGCGGCCCGGCTGCTCGCCCGCCGGGCCCTGCACGAGCGCGTCGCGGGACGCTCGGCCCGGGACCTGATCGCCAAGCTCAAGATCTACGCGACGGAGATGGCGGTCGGGGTGGTGGTGCGCGCCGTCCAGATCCACGGGGCGGCCGGTGTGACCAGGGGGCACGAGGTGGAGCGCCTGTACCGGGACGCCGAGATGAACGTCATCGGCGGGTTCACCTCCAACCGGCTGCGCGAGCAGGTCGCAGAGTCGACGGGCCTGGGCCCGGCGGTCTACGCGGAGTTCGACTGGGTGGCGCCCGCGGGCCTCGGCCGCGACCCCTCCGGCCTCGACGGCCCCTGACCCCCGCCGCCCGAGCCGCCCCCGGCGGCCTCCGGGGCGGCTCCGGCCGGGGCTTATGGGCGCCGGGCGGGGCCGCCGGGGGCGCGGCCGGAGCGGTCGGCGAGGACGCCCGCCAGCACCACCACGGCGAGGCCGACCAGCGGGACCACCATCAGGCCCGTGCGCAGGGAGGTGGCGTCGGCGATCGCGCCGACCACCGGCGGCGAGCACAGGAACCCCACGCGCATCAGCCAGCTCACCAGCGCCAGCCCCGTTCCCGGCTTCAGCCCGCGCAGCTCGTCCGCCGCGTGCATGGCCGACGGGATGAGCGTGGCCACGCCGAACCCCGCGGCCGCGAAACCGAGGATGGTCCCCGGGACGCTCGGGAAGAGCAGCGCCGTCCCCAGCCCCAGCGCGGCGATCGCACCGCCCGCGCGGGCCACCGCGCGCTGGCCGAAGCGGTCGGTCAGCCCGTCGCCCGCCAGGCGGCCGATGAACTGTGCCCCCACCAGGGCGATGTAGCCGAACGCCGCCAGCGACACCGTCGCCCCCAGGTGGCCGGACAGGTACACCGCGCCCCAGGTGCTGCCCGCGTCCTCCACCATGATCCCCGCGATGGAGATGACGGCCAGGGCCGCCAGGATCGCGTACTTGGCCCATGTCGCACCGCCGGCGCCGCGTTCCGCTCCCGCGGATTCGTTATCCGTTTCGGTGGTCTCCTCGCGGTCCGGGCCCGGCAGCGTCCAGCGGTACGCGGTCAGCGCCATCGCCGAGAGCAGGACCGCGGCCGCCGCCAGGTGGAGGCCCGGGGACACCCCCAGCCCCGTGGCCGCGGCGCCCATGAGCCCGCCGGTCACCGCGCCCACACTCCACAGCGCGTGGAACGAGTTGAGCACCGACCGGCGGTACAGTCGCTGCACCCGCAGCCCGTGCGCGTTCTGGGCCACGTCCACGATCGCGTCGCACGCCCCCGCCAGGAACAGCGCCCCCGCCAGCAGCGCCCAGGTCGGGCCCACCGCCGCGCCGAGCATGCACAGCGCGGTCAGCACCGTTCCGAACACCGCGACCCGGGAGGACCGGAACCGGCGGATGACCGGCCCCGCCGCCATCCCCGCGACCAGCGCGCCCGCCGGGAACGCCGCGATGGCCAGCCCGTACTGGGCGTTGCCCAGTTCCAGCGCCGCCTTGATCTCGGGGTAGCGGGGGACGAGGTTGGCGTAGAGCGCGCCGTTGGTGAGGAACAGCAGCGACACCGCGGCGCGGGCGCGGCGGACGCTCGGGTCCAGGGGCGCGCGCCCGGCGGGTGCGGCGGGGGATTCCGGCGCGGTCATGGGGTCCTCCACGGGGAACAACAGAGGTGTACGACCGTACACCCGCTGCGTACGATCGTACACTCCCAGGTATCCGCAAGAATGGCCCCGTCCCCATCGGCGGCGGAGAGGAGCGAGGGTGGCGACCGGACGGGTGGACCCCGAACGCAGAGAACGCATCATCGCCGCCGCCACCGACCTCATCGCAGAGGAGGGCGTGGCCGGCACCTCCCACCGCAAAGTGGCCGCCCGCGCCGAGGTCCCGCTCGGCTCGATGACCTACCACTTCGCGGGCATGGACGAACTGCTGCGCGAAGTGTTCTCCCGCTTCGCCCAGGACCTCAGCCGCCGGTTCGAACACCGGCTCGTCCGGGCGCGCACCCTGGACGAGGCCCGCGAGGCCGTCACCGCCCTCGTCCACGACGAGATGATGACCTCCCCCCGCGAACTCGTCCTCACCCACGAGCTGTACACCCTGGCGGCCCGCCGCCCCGCCTACCGGGAACTCACCCGGGCGTGGATGCTGCGCAGCCGGCGCGCCCTGGAACTCCACTTCGACCCGCTGACCGCACGCCAGGTCGACGCGCTCATCGAAGGCCTGACCATCCACCGCGCCCTGGAACTGGAACCCCACGACCGCGCGCTGACCGCGGACGCCGTCGCCCGCATCACCACCGTTCCGGCGGGCGGTCCGGCCGCGGGCCCCGGGCCGGGCCCGGCGGCGGGCTGAGGGTGTCGTTCGCCCATCTTCGGCGGCCGCTCCGGTAGAGAACAAGGGGGACGTCCCAGGTGGGCGGCCTGCTCCTTCGGTCGGCGAGAGGAATCCATGGGCAACATCCCCGACGAGGTCGTCCCCGGTGTCTTCCGCCTCGGCGACGAGGTAGTGAACTTCTACCTGATGGACACCGACGAGGGCCTGGTCCTCGTCGACGCCGGACTGCCCACGCACAGCTCCGCCTTCCTCGACGCGGTGTCCCGGGTGGGCGGGCGGCTGAAGGCCGTGCTGCTCACCCACGGCCACCCCGACCACATCGGCCTGGCTGCCCGGGCCCTGGACCACCCCGGAACGACGGTGTGGGTGCACGAGGACGACGCGCCGCTGCTGGGCGGCGGCCCCGCGCAGGCGATGGTGCACGCCCCGCCCGAACGTTCGATGCTGCCCTACCTGCTGCGCCGCCCGCGGGCCGCCCGGCTGCTCGCCCACCTGGAGGGGTCGGGGGCGTTCAACGCGCCGCCCGTCCCGGTCCACTCGACGTTCGTCCACGGGCAGGTGCTGGAGGCGGTGCCCGGAAGCCCGCGGGTGGTGGGCGCACCCGGGCACACCCCGGGCAGCTCGATGTTCGCCTGGCCCGAGCGCGGGGTGGTGTTCACCGGGGACGCCCTGGTCACCTACGACCCCACGACCGGCCGCAAGGGGCCGACCACGATCAGCCGCATGTCCACGCACAAGGGCGACCACGCGCTGGCCTCCCTGGAACGGGTGGCGGAACTGGGGGAGGAGGCCGTGCTGCTGCCCGGCCACGGCGACCCCTTCACGGGCGGGCCGCGCGCGGCGGCCGAGCAGGCGATCGAACGCGGAATCGAGTAGGGGCGGGCCGCCCGGGGACCTCCGGGACCATGCGCGCCGCAGTGCCCCGCCACCTGAAGGACCGGCGGCAGGGGCTTGCCGAGGGCGCTCGTGGTGTCCGCGCCGCAGGGCGGCCATGCGGGGTCGGGGCGCCGACAGGAGGCCGCCGGTTCGGGGACAGTGGGATTTTGCTGCCGTGGCCGTGCCCGTGGTCATCCGGACGATGGTCGGATCGAGGGCTGCGGGGTTGTGCGGCGGTGGCGATGTCCGGGGTCATCCGGGCGGCCGAGCAGGCGATCGAACGCGGAATCGAGTAGGGGCGGGCCGCCCGGGGACCTCGGAGATCATCCGCGCCGCAGTGCCCCGCCACCTGAAGGACCGGCGGCAGGGGCTTGCCGAGGGCGCTCGTGATGTCCGTGCCGTGGGGCGGCCATTCGGGGTCGGGGTGCCGACAGGAGGCCACCGGTTCGGGGCGGTGGGGGTGTGGCCGTGGCCGTGTCCATCTGGACGGCGGCCGGACCGAGGGTTACGGGGTCTCTGGGGGCGTGTCCGGGGTGTGGGGTGGCCGCGTATGGCATGGGGCGGTCAGGGATCACGGATCGGGGCGAACCGTAGGGGGTTCACGGCTGTCTACTCGGAGTGGACAAGATGCGCGCGATCTATTGACTTTCGATAGATATCTATCGACAATCGATATATGAACAGCTACATCACCCTGGTCCTGCGAGCCGGTGTCGCGATGGCGATCCTCGTCGGCCTCTTCGGGCAGATCGTCGTCATCCCGACCGCCGCCGCCGACGAGGTCGAACGCTTCCCTCCCTACGCCCCCTACGAACTCCCCTACGTCGTCCTGGCCATCCTCGGCGTCGCCTGCGTGCAGGTCGCCCTGATCGCCGTGTGGGCGCTGCTCGCGATGGTCGAGCGCGACGCGATCTTCACCCGCCGGGCCTTCCGCTGGGTGGACGTCATCATCGGCGCCACCCTCACGGCGTCCCTGCTCACCGCCGGGGTCACCGTGCACCTGCTGGTCGACGAGGACATCCCCTCGCCCGCCGACGGCATGGAACTGATCGGCGCGCTGGGCGCAGCCTTCGTCACCACCGCCGGGGGTATCGCCTTCGCCCTGTTGCTCGTCCTCATGCGCGGGCTGCTGCGCAAGGCGACCGAGCTCCAGTCGGAGATGTCCGAGGTCGTCTGAACCGGATGATCGATCCGGTCGGCTGATTCGATGCGCCGAAGTGGATGGGTCATCCGGTCAAGAGCTTCGGTGCGGTGAAACGGATAGGTGATCCAGTTGGGTGGCTTGGTCGAGCGCTTCGGCCGGTCGAAGCGGATGGTCGATCCGCTCGTCGATCCGGTTCGCGCAGGCTCCGGGCCCCGCTCCCGCCCTCGGCCGCGCCACGACCGACCCCGCCCTCACGAGCACGGCTCAGGCCAGGTCGTTGGCGGTGAGCCAGTCCCGCGCCACCAGCGTCGGGTTCTCCCGCTGGGAGATGATCCGGCCCATCATCTCCCGGATGTCGTCGGTGTTCAGCCGCGCCGACACCGCGTCCAGGGTCGCCCGCGCCTCCTCGTCCACCGCCTGTTCCCGGATCAGCGGCAGGATGTTCTCCGCCAGGAACAACCCCCGGTCGTCCTCCAGCATCACCAGGTCCCGCTCGCCGATGGCCGGGTCCGTGGTGAACAGGTCGACCACGTCCACCTGCCCGTTGGTCACCGCGTTCAGCGACAGCGGACCGCCCGCGTCCAGCGCCACGAAGCTCGCGAACTCCAGCCCGTACACCTCGCGCAGCCCCACGATGCCGTTGTGCCGGGTCTTCCACTCCGGCGGCCCGCCCAGGGTCATCTCGCCCGCCAGCGGCACCAGGTCGGACACCGTCTCCAGCCCGTGTTCCCGGGCGGTGTCCCCGGTGACGACCAGCACGTCCTTGCTCTGCGCCTCCGACGCCTCCAGCACGGCCAGCCCCTCGGGCAGCCGCACCTCCAGTTCCGCCAGCACCTCCGCGTCGGCGGTCACCCCGGTCTCGGGGTGCACGTACTGCAACAGCGCCCCGCTGTACTCGGGGATGAGGTCGATGGACCCGTCGATCAGCCCGGGCACGTACGCCTCCCGGCTGGCGATGTTGAACCGCTCCTCCACCTCGAAGCCCTCGGCGCGCAGCGCCTCGGCGTAGATGTTCGCGATGAGCAGGCTGTCCAGGAAGTTCGCGGAGCCGACCACGATCGTGCCCGAGCCGTCGCGGTCCACCCTCTCCCCGGCGGCCAGCGGGTCGGAGCCGAGCCCGCAGCCGGTGGCCGCGAGCAGGCCCAGGGCGGCGGCCAGCGCCGTGGCCGCGCGCAGCGTTCGTCGAGGGGTCATGGGAGTCTCCTGGGGGTTGCGGGGAGTGTTCACGACGCCCGCCCCGGGGCCGGGGCCGTCGCCTCGGCCTGCACGGCGGCCGGAACGGCGGCCGGTTCCTCGTCCGGGTCGGGGAGCCGGCGCAGGCGCCCGGTCAGGCCGGGGGAGACGAGCGCCCGCTCCAGCAGGAGCAGCAGCGCCTCCACGACGATGGCCAGCAGGGCGACCAGGATCGCCCCGGCGAGCATCTGCGTGTAGTCCAGCTGGGCCTGGCCGTCGATGATGTACCGGCCCAGCCCGCCCAGCGACACGTACGCGGCGACGGTCGCCGTGGACACCAGTTGCAGCGAGGCGCTGCGCACCCCGGAGATGACCAGCGGCAGGGCGCAGGGCAGCTCCACGGTCAGCAGCACCTGCCAGGGGCGCATCCCGATCCCGTGGGCGGCGGTGCGCACCTGCGGCGGCACCGCGACCACCCCGGCGTAGGCGTTGGTGAGGATGGGCGGGATCGCCAGCACCACGAGCACGATCAGGGCCGGGACCGTGAACGCCAGCTGCGACCCCACGTGCGGGGACACCAGCAGCACCGCCGCGATGAGCAGGCCCAGCGTGGGCAGCGCGCGCAGGGCGTTGGCCAGCCCGGCGACGACCACCGCGCCGCGGCCGGTGTGCCCGATGACCAGGCCCGCCGGGAGGGCGATCACCAGCGCCACCGCGGCGGCGATGACGCAGTACATCAGGTGGGTGAGGACCTGGCGGGGGATGCCGTCGGGGCCGACCCAGTGCGCGGGGTCCGCGAACCAGTCGAGGAGGTTCATGCCGTGGTCTCCGCTCTCTTCCAGGGGGTCAGCGCGCGGGCCGCGGCCAGGATGAGGCCGTCCAGCAGCCAGGCGAGCAGCAGGCACAGGACGATCCCGGCCGTGATCGGCACCAGGTAGCCGAGCTGGAAGCCCAGCGTGAACAGGGAGCCGAGCTGCGGGATGCCCAGCAGGGCGCCCAGCGACACCAGGCTCACGTTGGACACCGACGCGACGCGCAGCCCCGCGGCGATGACCGGCACGGCCACCGGGAGTTCGACCAGGAGCCAGCGCTGGACGGGCCGGTACCCCATGGCGTCCGCCGCCCGCACGGTCTCCTCGGGCACGGCGGCCAGGCCGTCGGCCACCACGCGCACCAGCAGGGCGACGGTGTAGACGGTCAGCGCGCACACGATGTTCACCGGGTCGAGCATCCGCGTCCCCAGTACCTGGGGGAGCAGGACGAACAGGGCCAGCGACGGCAGCGTGTAGAGCAGGGCGGACCCGGCGACCAGCGGCCGGTAGAGGAACCCGAAGTGGTGGGCGGCCCAGCCCAGCGGGAGCGCGACCGCCAGGCCGAGCAGCAGCGGGACGAGGGACAGCCACACGTGCGCCAGGAAGTACTCGGCCATGATCCCGGCGTTGTCGGAGAGCCAGCGCAGCGCGATCATGCGGTCTCCTCCGCGGGGGCGTCGGTCCGCCGGCCCGCGGCGGTCCCGCCGGGTTCCCGCGCGGCCGCCTCGGCGGGCCCTCCCGCCGCGGGGCCGGCCTGCTCCGCGGTCGCTCCGGCCGGGGCCACGGAGGCCCGCGCGGCCGCCTCGGCCCGTGCCGCGGTGATGGCCCTGACCACGTCCTCGGGGGTGACGGTGCCGGTCAGGGTTCCGGCGTCGTCGGTGACGGCGCCCCGGCCCGAGGGGGAGGAGAGCGCCGCGTCGAGGAGTTCGCGCAGGCCCCCCGACCCGCAGGCCGTCGTGCCGCCCAGCACCAGGTGCTCCCGCCGGACCGGGTCCGACCCGGCCGCGCCGGGACCGGTGGCCGTCACGTCGACCCAGCCCAGCGGCCGGTGCGCGTCCGACACCACCAGCGCCCACCCGTCGCGGGCCGCCCCGCGGGCCTCCTCCAGGGACGCGCCCAGCCGGACCGTGTTCTCCGGCCGCGCCTCCAGGGCCGCGGGCGCGGCGAAGTCCAACGCCCGGTACCCGCGGTCGCGGCCCACGAAGTCGGCGACGAAGTCGTCCACCGGCCGGGTGAGCAGCTCGTGCGGCGGCGCGAACTGGGCGAGCCTCCCGCCCACCCGCAGCACCGCGATCCGGTCCCCGAGGGTGACGGCCTCGGCGATGTCGTGGGTGACGAACAGGATGGTCTTGCCGATCTCCCGCTGCAGCGCCAGGAACTCCTCCTGGAGGCGGGCCCGCACCACCGGGTCGACCGCGCTGAACGGCTCGTCCATGAGCATCACCGGCGGGTCCGCCGCCAGCGCCCGGGCGACGCCGACCCGCTGCTGCTGGCCGCCGGAGAGCTGGGCGGGGTAGCGGTCGGCGTAGGAGAGGGGCAGGCCGACCAGCTCCAGGAGTTCCAGCGCCCGGCCCCGGGCCTTGCGGCGGTTCCAGCCGAGCAGGCGGGGGACGGAGGCGATGTTGTCCGCGACGGTCCGGTGCGGGAACAGGCCCGCGTTCTGGATGACGTAGCCGATGCCGCGCCGCAGTTCCGCGGTGTCGAGCCCGGCGGTGTCGCGGCCGTCCAGCAGCACGGTGCCCGAGCTGGGCTCGATGAGCCGGTTGACCATGCGCAGGGAGGTGGTCTTGCCGCAGCCGGAGGGGCCGACCAGCACCGTGGTCTTGCCGGTGGGCGCGGTCAGGTCGAGGCCGTCGACGGCGACGGTGCCGTCGGGGTAGGCCTTGGTGACCTGGTCGAATCGAATCATCGGGTGCTCCTGAGGGGGTTTGCCGGTGCGGGTCGGGGCCGGTGCGCGCGAAGGCGCGGGCGCCCCGGCGGGGTCACGACCCGCCTTCCTTCTCGTCGTCGGTGTCCTCGCCGTCCTTCTCATCGGCCTCGCCGTTGTCGGTGCCGTCGGCGTCCTGGACGGCGCCGAGCAGCCCCGACACGTGGTCGGCCTCGGCGGTCAGCAGCGCGCCGAGTTCGGCGATGCGCTCGTCGTCCAGGCGGAAGGCGGGGCCGACCACGCTGAGCGCGGCGACGATCCCCGCGGCCGAGCGGATCGGGGCGGCCAGCGCCATGACCTCGGGATCCACCACGGAGGCGACCGAGACGTACCCGCCCGGGGGGACCTCGCCGCGCAGGGCGAGGCCGACGGCCGAACCGTCCTGGGGGAAGCGGTGCCCCACCCAGCTGACGTGGCGGATGGTGCGGTTGCCCTCGGCCTGGGCGATGTAGAGGACACCCTGGTCGGCGGTGCCCACGCACAGGTAGCCGGACTCGCCGGTCTGGCGGGCCAGCTCGGCCAGGGAGGGCTGGGCCAGGGCGATGAGCGAGTCGTTGCCCAGGGCCTTGGCGCCGATGCCGATCAGCCGGTGGCCGGGGTTGAAGGCGCCGTCGTCGCCGCGGTCGACGAACCCGGTGGACTCCAGGGTGCGCAGCAGGCGCAGCGCCGTGCTGGGGGCGAGACCGGTGTCGCGGGCGCACTCGGTCAGGGACACGGGGCCGCGCTCGGCGACCACGGCGAGGAGCTCCAGTGCGCGTTCGACGGTGCGCGTCGACTCGGCCACGGGTGTTTCCCTTCGGTCCTGGTCCGTTCGAGGCCCGAACGAAACCCGGTGCATTTTCATCTGATGGAAGCCTTTTGCCATCTGGCAGCAGAATGACATACTCCAGTCGAGGAGGGAAGAGGCAGGTGTTCCCCACGTCACACGCGTACCGATGGAGGCGGGCATGTTGAGCCTGGACGGATCACCCCTGGACTGCGGGCGCATCGCCGACGCGGCACGGTCCGCCGAACCCGTCTCCTTGACCCCCGCCGCCCTGCGGCGCATCGCCGCCGCCCACCACGGCGCGGGCGAGGCGGCCGCCCGCGGACCGGTCTACGGGCGCAGCACCGGGGTGGGCGCCAACCGGACCGTCAGCGTGGACCCCTCCGGCGACGGCGACGGCGACGGCCACGGCCGCCGCCTGCTGCGCAGCCACGCCGCCGCCGCGGGACGCCCGCTCCCGGAGCCGGTGGTGCGCGCCATGCTCATCGTCCGGGTCAACCAGATCGCCGCCGGGGGCTCGGGGGTCTCGCCCGGCACCGCCCGCGCGCTGGTGCGCATGCTCGACGCCGGAGCCCTGCCCACCGTCCGCGAACACGGCACCGTCGGCACCGGCGACCTCGCCGCCCTGGCCGGTACCGCGCTGACCCTGCTCGGGGAGCGCCCGGCCGCCGCCCCCTGGACGCCGCCGCAGGACCTCCCCGACACCGACGCGCTGCCGCTGATCAGCAGCAGCGCCCTCACCCTGGCCCGCACCGCGCTCGCGGTCGCCGACCTGGAACCCCTGGTGCGCGCCGCGACGGTGATCACCGCGATGTCCGCGGCGGCCGTCGGCGCGAACACCGAGGCGTTCTCCCCCGAGGCCGCCCGCGCCTGCGCGTCCCCCGGCGCGGCCACGGTCGCCCGCCGGCTGCGCGACCTCCTGGGCCCGGCGCTGCCCGCACCCGCGCGGGTGCAGGACCCCTTCGGGTTCCGCACCGCACCCCAGGTGCAGGGCGTCCTGGTGGACGCGCTGGACGAGATCGCGGGGCTGGTCGGCGCCCTGTCCGCGGCCGCGCAGGAGAACCCGCTGATCATCGGGGCCGGGACCGGGCACACCCGGGCCGTGCACCACGGCGGGTTCCACATGGCGGCGCTCACCCTGCGCTCGGACGCCCTGCGCCTGGCCCTGGCCCAGACGGCGCCCGCCCTGCTGGGGCGGCTGCGCGCGCTGTCGGACCCGGCGGTCACCGGGCTGCCGGCGTTCCTGGCGACCGGACCGGCCGGGTCCTCAGGCACGATGATCCTGGAGTACACGGCCGGGTCGGCCTACGGCGCGCTGCGCGCGGCCGCCGTGCCGGCCTCCCTGGAGACCGTGGTGCTGTCCCGGGGGACGGAGGAGGACGCCAGCTTCGCCCCGCTGGCGGTGCAGCAGCTGGACGCGGCCATCACGGCGCTGCGCCCGCTGCTGGCCTGCGAGCTGCTGGTCGCGGCGCGCGCCCTGGCGTTGCGGGCCCCGGCCGGGCTCCCGGCGCCGCTGCGCCGGGCGTCCCTGATCCTGGAGGCGCGGGGAGCCCGCCCGGGCGATGCCGCCGACCGCGACCTGCAACGGGACCTGGACGCGGCCGAACGCTCCCTGGAACCCCTGGCGGACCTGCTGCCCCGGCCCGGCGCGACCGCCGGACCGGTGGCCCCGCTGAGCGGGGTCCCCGCCCCCGCGCCCGACCGGGCGGCGGATACCGCCGTCGGCTGCTGAGGGCCGGGCGGCGGCAGGGGTCCCGGTCGGTGTGTCCACCGGGCGGCGGACACCGCGGCCGGTCGCCGGGGTCCTGCCCGGTTCCCGGGACTCCGCCGGACGTCCGGCGGCATGGCGGGTTCCGGGACGCTGTCGAGGGTGCGGCGATCCCGGTCACCGGTCCTTTCCCGGCACGGTCTCCCGTTCCCGTTTCCGCCCGCGGCCGGGTGACCGGCCGTTGTGCCGCGGCTCCTGGTTGAGGTCGGCGGCGGCCCGCTCGTTGAGCACGGCGGCCGTCCGCACGGCGCCGTTGACCAGGCCCGCGTCGGCGAGCGCGCCCCTCTTCTCCTCGGGCCGCTCGGGCGGGCCGGGCAGCACCCCGGCCATGACGCGCATGGCCCACTGGACCAGCGAGGGGGACAGCCCCCGGGCGACGACCACCGCCCCCGCGAGCGGCGTGAGCACCAGGTGGGAGCGCCCCCGCGCGGACGCCTCCACGATCCGGCGGGCCGCCCGCCCGGCGTCCGTCGAGACCAGCGGTAGCCCGGCGCCCAGGGCGAACCACGTGTACTCGCGTTCGGCGTTGCCCGTGAACACGGCGGCCCGGTGCGAACCGGTGCGCATCAGCCCCGGCACCACGGTGGTCACCCGCACACCCCGGCGGGCGACCTCGGCGCCCAGCCCCTCCGACAGGGCGACCTCGGCGAACTTGGCGCAGGAGTACGGCAGCAGGTGCGGCACGCTCAGGCGGCCGCCGACGGACGTGATGTTCACCAGGTGGCCGCCGGTCTCGGCCAGCGGGCCCAGTGCCGCCCGGGAGACGCGCAGCGGAGCCCAGAACATCGTCTCCATCGCCTCGCGGAAGTGCTCCTCCGAGAGCACCTCGTGGGGTCCGACCTGGATGATCCCGGCGTTGTTGACCACGAAGTCCAGGTGCCCGAAGGCCGTTTCCGCCTCCCGGACCAGGCGCTCGGCCCCGTCGGGGTCGCGCACGTCGCAGCGGACGGCGCGCACCGGCACGCCCCGCCCCTCCAGGTCGGCCACGGCCCGGTCCAGTTCGCCGCCGTCCCTCGCGCAGATCACCACGGACGCGCCGCGCTCGCCGAACTCGCGGGCCAGCCGCAGGCCCAGACCGCGCGAACCGCCGGTGACCAGCGCGACCTTTCCGGCCAGCCGGGTGGTGTGCGGCCGCGGGGCCAGCGCCGCCGCGCCGACTCCCAGCGCGGCACCGGCCGCGGCCCAGGGGAGTGTCCCGCCCCGGGCCC
>NZ_JBJJBV010000092.1:0-22294 GCF_045446735.1 Nocardiopsis protaetiae | reverse complement strand
CGCTCGACCCGGCCGGGAAAAGGCCGGTCGATCTGTCCGAGATCCTATCGGGACGTCCGGGGAACACGAACGGCCGTGCTCAGGGCACGGCCGTTCGCCCGCGGGTGCACGCGGGGTGTCCCCGTCGCTACTCCTGCTGCGCCTGGGTGGCGATCACCTCGTTGTAGACGTAGGGGACCGCGTTCATGGACGCCACGGTGACCTTGGCCAGGTCGGTGTCGTCCCCGGGCGGGCTGCCGTCGGTGCGGGCCACCCAGAACACCGCCAGGTAGTGGCCCATGACCTGCGCGGTCGCCTCGCTGTAGCCGTCCTGGAGACCGGGGATCTCGTCGTTGGTGCGGCTGAGCAGGAACCCGGCGCCGGACTCGACGTTGGTCGGGTCCAGGGCGGCCTCGACCTCGGTGGCGGCGTCGGCGTCGGCCAGGTCGAACAGGGTGACCTGCGCGACGTAGTCCTGGTCGGCGTCGGTGTACACGCCCGAGGCCGCGTTGACGCAGTTGGCGTCGATGAGGCTCTGGCCCAGGCCGTCGCCCCACACCAGGGAGGTGCAGGAGTCGGTGACCGCGCCGTCGCGCAGCTCCAGCTCCATGCCGTCCAGCTCGACCTCCTGGACGGGGCCGAACACCGTCTCTTCGGTCATCGGCTCCAGGCCCTCGGGGCGTTCGTTGATGGGGCCGAAGACGTCGTCGCGGTTGGGGTTGGACATGTAGAGCTGCGGGGTGATGGTGCTGTGGCCCTCGGGCGGGGCGACGACGCCGCTGTCGCCGCCCGAGGTGGTGCCGCCCGCCCCGGTGAAGAGCTGGTAGGACAGCAGTCCCAGCAGCGCGACCAGGGAGAGGGCGAAGGCGCCGATGAGGACGCCCAGCACGGCGGTGCCGCGCTTGCGCTTGCTCTGCTCGGCGAGGGTGTACACGATCTGGTTGGGCCGGTCGCCCAGGACCGACACCTTCTTGATCGCGGAGGCGGAGAACGCGGAGACGCGCTTGACCCCGCCCCGTTTGGCGTCCCTGGCCGGGGCGGCCCGGCGGGAGCCGCGGCGGCGGCCGCGGCCGCCGCCGGACCCGGTGCGCTCCCCGGCGCCGTCGTCGGCGCCGGGGTCGTCCGCGTGGTCGTCGGCGCGGTCGGCACCGCTGCCGTCGGCGGGAGTGTGGCCGTACTCGGCGGAGTAGTCCTCCTCCGGGTCGTAGTCGTACTCCTCGTCGTGGCCGTAGTCGTCGGCGCGGTCGCGGATGGGGCCGGTGTCGGCGCGGCGGTTTCCGCGGCGTCCTCTACGGCCGGAACCGGACTCGGCTCTGCTCACGGTCTTTCTCAATGTCAACCCGTGGTCTGCTCGAAAGGTACGGGGGCACGTGCGGGCACGTCGTCACCCTCGTGGGTGTGGATGTGGATGTCGTGCACGGTCGCCGCGCCCATAGAGACGGGCGCGAGCGTCCTTCCCCGTGTCTACTCGGGCTTCGTCCCGGAATCGGTTCCCTCGTCGTTCGAGGTCGAGCCCTCGCTACTAGATCGCTCAGGGCTGGGGTGGTATTCCGTGCCGGCGTCGCTCCCACCGGCGTCGATGTCGGAATCCCCGGTGTCGGCGGTGCTGTAGACGGTGCTGTCGTTACCCATCTCACCGTCGGCGGTGGGCCCGAACACCTGGGTTCCGGCGTCCGCGCCGTGGGGGACGACGGCGGTGGAGAACCGGTCGAGGCGGCGGCCCGCCCAGACGAAGTAGGCCAGGGCGCCGGCGAAGACCAGGATGGAGGTCCAGTTGTTCAGGCGCAGGCCGAAGAAGTCGTTGGCGGGGTCGACCCGCAGGTATTCGATCCAGAAGCGGCCGACGCAGTAGCCCATGACGTAGAGGGCGAACAGGCGCCCGCCCTGGAGGGAGGACTCGTAGCGGCGTCCGGCCCAGACCAGCAGGGCGCTCAGGCCCAGGCACCACAGGGATTCGTAGAGGAAGGTGGGGTGGTAGGTGGTGACGCCGAACTCCATGCCGGCGCGCAGGTGGCCCTCGGGGTAGGGGTAGATCTCCACGGCCCAGGGGACGTCGGTGGGGCGGCCGAACAGCTCCTGGTTGAAGTAGTTGCCCCAGCGGCCGATGGCCTGGGCGAGGGGGATGGTGGGGGCGATGGCGAAGGAGAGCTTGGACATCGACAGGCCGCGCTTGCGGGCGACGATCCACACGCCGACGGCGCCCAGCGGGATGGCGCCCCAGATGCCGAGGCCGCCCTCCCACACGTAGAGGGCGCGGATGGGTTCGCGGCCCTCGCCGAAGTACAGCTGCGCGTCGCTGATGACGTGGTAGAGGCGGCCGCCGATGAGGCCGAGGATGACCGCCCACACCGCCATGTCGAGGATGGTGCCCTGTTCACCGCCCAGGGCCTTCCAGCGGCGTTCGCTCCACAGGACGGCGACGATGACGCCGGCGAGGATGCACAGCGCGTAGAAGTGGATCTCCAGGGGCCCGATCGGGATCGAGTTCACCTGCGGGCTGGGGATGGCCGCGAGGGCGCGGCCGGTGGCGGCCGCGCCCTCGCTGACTGTCGACGACAAAGTCACTGCTCTGCTCTCGGGTTCGCCCCGCGTGCGGGGGGTGTCTTCAGGGGTGTTACTGCGCGTCACCCCCGTCGCCCAACGGCTGGGTCTCGACCTTACCGGGGTCGGCGGAGGCGATGGCTTCGGAGAGTCCCCGGACCGTCATGGCGGTGTTGTTGTCGAGCAGGACGCCGTTGATGTAGACGGAGGGGGTGCCGCGGAACGCGTTGTCTCCGCTGTAGCGAGTGTAGGCGCTGCCCGTGGCGTCGATGAGTTCGCCGGTGTAGGTGCCGTCGAGGAACGCGGGGTCGTGGCCGTTGTCGGCGCCCCAGGCCAGCAGGTCGGTGAGGACCATGGTGCCCAGGGTCTCCTGGCCGATCTGGTCCACGGCGTCCTCGGACAGGGCGGGCAGGAACTCCTCGGTGAACTCGGTGACGACGGCGGCCTCCTCGTCCAGGCGGGCGCCGAACTCCTCCTGCTGTCCGGGGGAGGTCTCCAGGTCGGCGAACCACTGCTTGAGCTGGTCGGTGGAGAAGCCCTCGCGGCCCTCGGTGGGCTGGTTCTCGAAGAGCAGGTCGTTGTACTCGGCGAAGACGCCGTGGTCGGCGGCGATGCGGGCGGCGGCGCCGCCGCGCAGCGAGTTGCTGCTGATGGGCACCTGCTGCTGGGCGAAGATGCTCACCGGGCGGAAGTGGACGATGGCCTCGCCCTGGGCGGCGCGTTCCTTGAGGAGGCCGCCGTTGGTGAGTTCGAACTGGCGGCAGGCGGGGCACTGGTAGTCGGCGTAGACCTCGATGACGGGTGCCTCGACGCCCTCGTTGGCCATGACGACGCTGCCGTCCTCCTGGAGGGTCTGGGCTGCCAGGGGGCCGGTGTAGCCCTCGCCGCGGTCGGAGTTGAGCACGGCGTACCCGATGCCGACGACGGCGACGATGACGGCGGCGGCGATGCCGATGACGAGGAGGTTCCTGCGCCGGGCGGCGGCCTTCCTCTCCTTGGCCCGCTGTTCCTTGAGCCGTTCACGGGCGCGTTTGCGCGCTTCGCTCCCCATGGTGGTGTTCCTTCTGTTCCTGAGTCGGGGTGGTGGTCGTGGGCCGCGGGTCAGCGGAAGAGGCCGAGCGGGCGGTCCAGGGCGAGGGGTGAGCGGGGCCAGAGGGCGATGAAGGCGCCCAGGGCGGCGAAGCCGATGTCGCGGGCGATGGAGAGCCCGTAGGTGGTCTCGCCGGGGTCGACGGCGCCGCCGCCGCCGAAGCAGCCGCAGTCGATGCTCAGGCCGCGGGCCATGGCCGAGAGGATCCCGGCGATGAAGACGACCATGAGCAGGGCGGTGACGGCGCCGGTGAAGCGGGTGGCCAGGCCGATCAGGAGCAGGACGGCCAGGGCGAGTTCGAAGAGGGGGAGGGTGTAGCCGATGAGGCGGGCGATCTCGTGGGGGAAGAGGTCGTAGGCCTCGACGGCCTGGACGGAGAGCGCGGGCGGGTATTTGGAGGCGGCCGCGTAGATGAGGATCCCGGCGAGGGCGAGGCGGCAGGCGAGGGTGAGCCAGGGCTGGACGGCGGCCCGGCGCGACCCGGGGGCGGAGGTGGGTGCGGGGGTTTCGTCGCGTGTGTCCATAGGGGTGGCCTTCGGGGTTCGGGGGCTGGATTGTCGCACTCCGCGCCTGAAAAGTCGCTCTCAGTGACCAAGCAGATCCTACCGGCTGTGATCACCCGATGACCCCGGGCGCTGGGGCCGGGGCGCGGGCGGAGCCGGACCCCGGTGTCCGTCACGGCCCCATCACACCACCGCAAGGCCCGCGTGCGCGGCGTTTCCGGGCGTTCGAGGGTCCCTTCTCACCCGATTCTCACCGGCTTAACCTTCTTAACCGAGCCCTTGACCGGCGCGAACGCGAAACGGGCCGCCCCCGGTGAGGGGGCGGCCCGCGGCCAGTGGTGAAGGTCCCCCGGGCCGTGCCCGGAGGTCCCGGTCAGCGGGACCGGACGCCCGCCGCCAGCTCCTCGGCGAACGACGTGACGGCGATCAGCCCCGTCTCCAGGTCCGGGGCGTCCAGCACCCGCTGGCAGAACCCGGCGCCGACGATGACGCCGTCCGCGTAGCCGGCGACCTCGGCGGCCTGCGCCCCCGTGGAGATGCCCAGGCCCACACAGACCGGCAGCTCCGACTCGCGCGTGACCTCGCGGGTGCGGCGCACCAGCTCCGCCGCGGTGTCGGCCACCTGCGTGCGGGTCCCGGTGACCCCCATCAGCGAGGCCGCGTACACGAACCCGCTGCACGCCCGGGTGGTCAGCTCCAGCCGCCGGTCGGTGGAGGAGGGCGCCACCAGGAAGATCCGGTCCAGGCCCGCGGTGTCGGAGGCCACCACCCACTCCTGCGCCTCCTCGGGGATGAGGTCGGGGGTGATGACCCCGGCCCCGCCCGCCTTGGCGAGGTTCCCGGCGAAGCGCTCCACGCCGTAGCGCTCGATCGGGTTCCAGTACGACATGACCACGGCGGCCGCCCCCGTCGCGGCGGTCGCCTCCACCACCCGGAACACGTCGTCGGTGGTGGTCCCCGCGGCCAGGGCGGCGTCGGCGGCCCGCTGGATGGTGGGGCCGTCCATCATCGGGTCGGAGTAGGGCAGGCCCACCTCGATGACGTCGCAGCCGCCCTCGACCATGGCCCGCACGACCCTGATCGAGGACTCCACGTCCGGGAACCCGGCCGGGAGGTAGCCGATGAGGGCGGCCCGGCCCTGGGCGCGGGCCTCGGCGAGCTTGTTCTGCAGGGTCGTCATCACGCCTCGTCCTTACCGTCGATCAGGCCGAAGTAGGCGGCCGCGGTGTCCACGTCCTTGTCGCCGCGCCCGGAGAGGTTCACCAGGATCACCGCGTCGGGGCCCAGCCGCTCCCCCAGCTTGCGGGCCCCGGCCAGGGCGTGGGCGCTCTCGATGGCCGGGATGATGCCCTCGGTGCGGCACAGCAGCCGGAAGGCCTCCATGGCCTCGGCGTCGGTGATCGCCTCGTAGTTCGCCCGGCCGGTGTCGGCGAGGTAGGCGTGCTCGGGGCCCACCGCCGGGTAGTCCAGGCCGGCGGAGATGGAGTGGCTGGGCAGGGTCTGACCGTACTCGTCCTGGAGGACGAAGGTGCGGGCGCCGTGGAACACACCCGTGCTGCCGGAGCTGATGGAGGCCGCGGTGCGGGGGGTGTCGGCGCCGTCTCCCCCGGCCTCGAACCCGTACAGGGCCACCGAGGCGTCGGGGATGAACGCGGCGAAGACCGCCATGGCGTTGGAGCCGCCGCCCACGCAGGCCGCCACCGCGTCGGGCAGCCGCCCGACCCGCTCCAGGACCTGCTCGCGGGCCTCGGCGCCGACCACGAAGTGCAGGTCGCGGACCAGCTTGGGGAAGGGGTGGGGGCCGGCGACCGTGCCGAACAGGTAGTGGGTGCGGTCGACGTTGGCGACCCAGTCGCGGAACGCCTCGTTGATGGCGTCCTTGAGGGTGCGGCTGCCGATGGTGACGGGGACGACCTCGGCGCCGAGCAGGCGCATCCGGGCGACGTTGAGCGCCTGGCGCCGCGTGTCCTCCTCGCCCATGTAGATGACGCACTCCAGGCCCATCAGGGCGCAGGCGGTGGCGGTGGCCACCCCGTGCTGGCCGGCGCCGGTCTCGGCGATGACGCGGGTCTTGCCCATGCGCTTGGTGAGCAGGGCCTGGCCCAGCACGTTGTTGATCTTGTGCGAGCCGGTGTGGTTGAGGTCCTCGCGCTTGAGCAGGATGCGGGCGCCGCCGCAGTGCTCGGAGAAGTTGCGGGCCTCGGAGAGGGCGCTGGGGCGGCCGGTGTAGTCCTTGAGGAGTTCGGCCAGCTCGGCCTGGAACGCGGGGTCCTGGCGGGCCTTCTCCCATTCGGTCTCGACCTCGTCGAGGGCGGCGATGAGCGCCTCGGGGGCGAAGCGGCCGCCGAAGCGGCCGTAGTGCCCGCGCGCGTCGGGCAGCTGCGGATCGTGGCTCATGGGGCTGTCCTTGTAGGGTGCGGGGCCGACGGCCCACCCGCGCCCGTGCGGCGCACGCGCGGGGTGCGCGCGTCGACCGGTTCCGTGCGCCGCGGCGTGTCCTGGGCCCGCGGCGCGTTCTGACTCGGGGTCAACGCGGCGACGGGAACCCGCGAACGCGCTCGGTGCGCTTCGGGTTCCCTAGAGCCATCGCCATCGGCGGCCGGTGCGGGCCGTGATGGCGGTGTGCGCCGTCGTTCCTCCCATGGAGCCGTCCGTCCCCTAGTTCCGGTCCCGCAGGGCGGGGTGGGCCCCCGCGGTGACCAGGTCGGCGACGGCCTCGCGCGGGTTGCGGCCGCGCACCAGGCTCTCGCCGACGAGGACGGCTCCGGCGCCGGCACCGGCGTAGGCCAGCAGGTCGTGCGGCCCGCGGATGCCGGACTCGGCGATCTTGACGACGTCGGAGGGGATGCGGGGGGCGACGCGGGCGAAGGTGTCCCGGTCGACCTCCAGGGTCTTGAGGTTGCGCGCGTTGACGCCGATGACGGTGGCCCCGGCGTCCAGGGCCCGGTCGACCTCGTCCTCGTCGTGGACCTCGACCAGGGGCATCAGGCCCAGGGAGCGGGCCCGCTCCACCAGGGAGACCAGGGCCTCCTGGGGCAGGGCGGCGACGATGAGCAGGACGGCGGAGGCGCCGTGGGCGCGGGCCTCCCACAGCTGGTAGGAGCTGACGACGAAGTCCTTGCGCAGCAGCGGGGTGTCGACGGCGCGGGCGACGGCGCGCAGGTCGTCGAGGCTGCCGTTGAAGCGGCGCTGCTCGGTGAGGACGCTGATGAGCGCGGCGCCGCCGGCCTCGTAGTCGCGGGCCAGGGCGGCCGGGTCGGCGATGGCCGCCAGCGGGCCCTTGGAGGGGCTGGCGCGCTTGACCTCGGCGATGACGTGCACCCCGGGGCGGCGCAGGGCGGCTTCGGCGTCCTTGGGGGTGGGCGCCGACGCGGCCTGCTCCTTGAGCTCGTCCAGGGGCAGGGCCTCCTGGCGCTCGGCCAGGTCGGCGCGCACTCCGTCGAGGATCTCGTCGAGCACGCTCACGTGGTTACCGCTCCCTATCGTCGTGGCCGGGTGCGGCGCTCGCGCCGCAAGGCGGGGCCGCGGGGCGCGGCTCGGCCCGGGGGCCGGCTTCGCGCCGTGTGCGCTCATCGTATCGACCCCCCGGGCCGGGAACGCCGCCGCCCCCGCGCACACGGCGTGTGGCGGGGGCGGCGGGCGCGGCCCGTGGGGCGGGTGGCGTGCGACTCGTCCGGATACGTACGGGATCGCGCGGTCGACCGCCGTCGGTGGCCTAGTAGGTCGAGTAGCTGGCCGTGCCCGCCGCCCCGACGAGGAGAACGATGAAGATGACGTAGAGGACGATGCCGACGATGGCGAGAATGAAGCCGATCAGGCTGATGATGCCCATGATCTTGGCGACCTTGGCCGAGTCCTCGGCGCCCTGGTAGTCCCCGGCCTGCCACTTGCTGTTGACCTGGAGGGAGAAGATGAGGCCGATGATCCCGATCACCGTGCAGCCGAAGATGCCCAGGATGTTGTGGACCATGTAGTTCTTGGGCGGGCCGCCGGCGGGCGGCTGGGGCGGGCCGTAGCCCCCGGGGGGCGGGCCGTAGCCGCCGCTGGGAGGACCGTAGCCGCCGGACGGTGGGTAGCTCATGATGTGGGCCTTTCGACTTTACAGTTCGGGTCGGGGACGAACGGGTCGCCGGTCACCAGCCGGGGAACAGGGGGGTCCCCGGGGCGAGGAAGGAGAACCACGGCAGGTTCCGGGCCACCCAGAAGCCCGTGATGACGATGGTGAGGGTCCACAGGAACCAGACCGGCGCGGGTCTGGGGGGCGCCTTGGGCGGGCGGACGGTGGCGGCGATCCACCGGATGTACGCCCACAGGATGTACGGGCCGAGCAGGGCCAGCAGCGGGTTCATGCTGATGGCGCCGAGGATGTCGCCGTGGGTGGTGAGCGCGACGGCGCGCATGGTCCCGCAGCCGGGGCAGAAGGTGCCGGTGATCAGCAGCCAGGGGCAGGTGGGGTAGTTGCCCGGCTCGTTGGGGTCCACGAAGTGGAGCAGGGTGGCCCCGGCCAGGACGAGCGCTCCGGCGCCCAGCGGCCAGACGGGTGCCGGGAACCGGTGCAGGAAGCGCAGGACGCGCTGCCCGGTCGGCAGGGGCGCGCCCTCCGCCTCGTGGGGCGTCCCTGGTCGGTGTCCGGTCCGTTCCGGCTGTTCGGGTTGCACGTGAACCAGCCTAAGGGTCGTTCGGCTGCGGGGAGAATTCTGCCCCCGACACCCGGGAGGGTGCGGGGGCAGAAAGGTGGGAGCGGCTCCCCTTAGTAGTACGAGGGGGTGCTGCTGATCGCGATGGCGATGCTGCACGCGTAGAGCACGCCGACCAGGATGTAGCTGATGATGCCCAGGATGAAGGCGATCTTGGTCCACTTCTTGGCCTGGGCCTGGGCCTCCAGCGCACCGGCCTGGTCACCGCGGTTCCACAGGTCGTTGACCTTGGTCGCGTTGATGATCGCCGGGATGGCGAACGGCCAGCAGCAGAAGATGGCGACGATCGCCCAGACGAGCCCGTTGTCGGGCGGGGTGGCGCCGGGAGGCGGGCCGTAGCCGCCGCCACCGGGGGGCGGGCCGTAGCCGCCGGGTCCGGGGGGACCTGCGGGGGGCGGGGGACCATAGCTCATGGGGAACAACTTTCCAGACTGTGGACAAGGGTTTTCGACTCGCGACGTGCGGCAGGGCACACGGGATCGGCAAGGGGCAGGGTCGGATCACCGGTGCGATCACGCCGCGGGCGACTTCGCATGTTGCCAGACCAGGGGGACGATCCACCAGTCGGTGGGCACATGCGGTCACCGCCGGTGCAGCGAATCTACCCGCCCCATGGGACCTTCGTCCATTTTCCGTTACTCAGTCGTTGTGAGCTGCGGATTCTCCGGTTCTGTCCGGATGTGGCCGTGAAGTCCCGTGGGGCGGGGCGCGCGGGGCGCGGCGTCGCCTAGGCGGAGACCTTCTTGCGAGATGCTTCCCACTCCTCGCGGGTGGGCGGCACCGGGCGCGGCTCCTTGCGGCCCAGGCCGGCCTTCTTCATCGCACCGGCGATGACCGCCAGGACCACGCTGGCGCCCAGGGCGATCGCGACCCAGGTGACGAGGTCGCCGCCCGCGATGATGGCGATGCCCGCCACCGTCCAGGCGACGATCCAGGAAACAGTGAGGAACCAGGCGGAGACGGTGTTGCCGTGGTCGTCGTGGTGTTCTTCAGCGGCCATCAGGGCTTCTCCTTGGAGTCGGCCGACGTTTCGGTCGGCGGTGCGGGGTCGGTGCCGTCCCCGGTGGCGGTGCGGCCCGCGGAGTGCGCGGGGACCGTGTCGCCGCCGGGGGCGTCGAGTGTGGGGTCGTCACCTGCGTCGAGCGATTTCCACAGGTCGGCGGGTGTCCCGGTGGGGTTCGCGCGCGGTGCGGCGTCCCGATCGTACCGGTTTCCCATGCCGGGCCAGGCGGGGGCGCGCACGAGTGCGAGCACGCCGGCCGCCACGATCAGGGCGGCGCCCGCGGCGGCCATGGCCGGGCCGATCGCGATGAGGTCGGGGGTGCCGGCGGCGCGGGCGGTGCCCGCGGCGGCGGCCGCGTCGACGGCCCCGGTGAGCGCCTCGGGGCGCACGGCCGCGGCGACGGCGCTCAGGGCGTAGCCGCCGCCCAGGGCGAGCAGGGCGCCGATGAGGCGGCGCGCCCACCCGCGGGCGGCGTAGATCCCGGCGACGCCCGCCAGGGCGGCCCAGCCGATCCCGGCCGGGACGCCGGTGAGGTCGCCGCCGGTGATCTCGACCGGGGCGGGTGCGACGGGTCCGGCGGCGGCGAGGTCGCCGGTGGCCCAGGCGCGTCCGGCGGCGGAGAGCAGCAGTGCGGCACCGGCGGCCAGGCCGATGGCGGCCGCGGTGAACTCGCGGCGGGCGCGCCGCGCGGCCGGGTCGGCGGGCGCGGACGCGGTGCTCTCCCGGGGCGCGGTGTTATCCCGGGCGCCGCCGTCCTCGGGTGCGCCGCGGTCCTCGGGTGCGGGGCCGGTCGCGGTCACAGCAGGCGCCCGGCGTCGAAGCAGGTGCGGTCGCCGGTGTGGCAGGCCGCCCCGGTCTGGTCGACCCGGAGCAGCAGGGTGTCGCCGTCGCAGTCGAGTGCGACGGACACCACACGCTGGGTGTTGCCTGAGGTGGCGCCCTTGACCCAGTACTCGCCGCGGCTGCGCGACCAGTAGGTGGCCGCCCCGGTGGTGAGGGTGCGGTGCAGGGCCTCGTCGTCCATCCAGGCGAGCATGAGGACCTCGCCCGTGTCGTGCTGCTGCACGACGGCGGGGACGAGTCCGTCCTCGGTGCGTTTGAGGCGGGCGGCGATGGCCGGGTCGAGGCTGGTGACGCTCATGTCCTCCAGGTTATGGCCGTCCGTCGGCCGGGTGTCACCGGGGCGTGTCCAGTGGTGGCCACGGGTGTTCCCCGGCCCGGGTGGCCTAGAGTGCGTGCGCGGAGCCGCCGTGTCCGGCGGACGTGAGCAGACGATGTGAGCAGACGAACGGATGTGGGGGTTCCCGTGACGGCCCAGGCCCTGTCCGCCGACCTGGCGGGGATGCCCGCCGCCCTGAACGCGCTGGCGGAGCGGTTCCCGCGCTGGGACCCGTACGCGGCGCTGCCCGCGCTGCTGGACGACGAGCCGGCGGCGGTGCGGTTCCTGGGGATCGGGGCGGCCCGGGGCGTGTGCGAGGTGGCGGCGGCGCGGCTGCGGCTGGCCGGGATCGGCGCGGTCGCGGACTCCTCCGCCTCCGCGCAGGAGCCGCCCGCGGGTCCGGAGACCCTGGTGGTGGGGGTGAGCCTGGGCGGCGGCCAGCGGGAGCTGTGCACGGCCCTGGACCGGTACGTGGGCCGCTCCCCCGTGGTGGTGCTGGCCGCCGACTCCGACGCGGTGGTGGCGCGCTACGCGGACCTGCTGGTGCCGCTGCGCACCGGGGGCGAGCAGGCGGGGCTGGGCTGCCGGGCCTACCAGCACGCGCTGGGGCTGGCGCTGCTGCTGGGCCACCGGCTGGGCGCGCCGGTGCTGGGCGGCAGCCGCAACCTGCCGAGCCTGCTGCGCCGGTCGGCCAACGCGCTGGAGTCGCTGCTGGCGTCCGCGCACACGTGGGTGCCCGAGGCGGCCGAGGCGCTGGCCTCGCCGCACGGCGTGCACCTGGTGGCGCCCGCCGAGCGCACCGCGTCGGCGCTCCAGGGCGCCCAGCTGCTGCGCAAGGGGCCGGTGGCGGTGGCGCACACCTGTGAGACCGGCGAGTGGTCGCACACCGACCGGTACCTGGCCGCGGTCACCGACTACCGGGCGCTGCTGTTCGCCGGGTCCGCCTACGACGAGCGCTTCTCCGAGCACCTGGGGCAGCTGCGGGGCCGGTTCGTGGCGGTGGGCCCCACCCCCGGGCGCGAGAGCGTGCCGGGGGCGGAGCTGACCGTGCGCTACCCGGGCGACACCGACCCCGACGTCGCCCTCATGGTCGAGACCGCGGTCCCCGGCCTGCTCGCCGCCCACCTGTGGCGGGAGTCGGGCCGGTGACCGGCGGCCGGTGACCGGGGACACGGCTCCGGCCGCGACCCCTGCCGCGGGTCACGCCGAGGAGCGCACCCAGGAGGCGTACAGGTCGGCGTAGACGCCGGGCCGGGACACCAGCTCGGCGTGCGGCCCGCTCTGCACGATGCGGCCGTCGTCGAACACCAGGATCCGGTCCGCCGCCTCGGCCGTGGACAGGCGGTGGGCGATCGCCACCGAGGTGCGACCCCGGGTGAGCCGGTCCAGGGCGCGCTGGATGCGCATCTCGGTGTGCGGGTCGACGGCGGAGGTCGCCTCGTCCAGCACCAGCAGGTCGGGGTCGGCGACGTAGGCGCGGATGAGCGCGACGAGCTGGCGCTCGCCCGCCGACAGCGATTCGCCGCGCTGGCCCACCGGGGTGTCCAGGCCGTGGGCGAGGCTGTCCAGCCACTCGTCCAGGCCCAGGTCGGTGATGGCGGTGCGCAGCTCGGCGTCGGTGCTCTCCGGGCGGGCGAAGCGGATGTTGTCGCCCAGGGAGCTGTCGAAGAGGAAGCCCTCCTGGGGGACCATGACGACCCGGCCGCGCAGCGACGAGAACGCGACCTCGCGCAGGTCCGTGCCGTCGAGCAGGACGGTGCCCCGGTCGGGGTCCATCAGCCGGGTGAGGAGCTTGACGAACGTGGTCTTGCCCGACCCCGTCTCCCCCACCACGGCCAGCCGGGTGCCCGGCTCGACGGTGACCGACACGTCGTCCAGGACGACCGGCCCGTCCGGGTAGGAGTAGGTGACGCGGTCGAAGTCGACCCGCACCGGGCCGCGCGGCAGCACCGCCCCGGCCTCGCCCGGGTCGGCGATGTCGGGGACGGTGTCCAGCACGCCCAGGACGCGGCGCCAGCCCGCGATGGCGTTCTGCGCCTCGTTGAAGATCTCGGTGGCCATCATCATCGGCTGGATGAACAGGGTCATCAGGAACAGGAACGCGATGAGGCGTCCGGCGGTGAGGTCGCCGTCCAGGCCCAGCCACACCCCCAGCAGGACCACCGCGGTGTTGCCGACCGCCGAGACGATCTCCGCGAACGGGGACACCGCCACCGACAGCCGCTGGGCGCGCACCTGGGCGCGGCGGGTCGCCACCACGGAGGTGTCGATGCGGCGGGCGGTGCGCTCCTCGGTGCCGTGGGCGCGGATGACGGCGGCGCCCATCACGGTCTCGCCGATGACGCCGAGCATGTCGCCGGTGTGCTCGCGGACCTTCAGGTAGGCCTTGGACAGGAGCTTCTGGAGCCAGCGCACCCCGAACAGCAGCGGCAGGAAGCACACCCACACCACGAGGGTGAGCTGCCAGGAGTAGACCGCCATGAGGGTGGTGGCGATGAGCAGCTGCCCGGCGCTGACGATGAGGAGGATGCCGCCCCACTGCATGAACGTGCTGATCTGGTCGACGTCGCTGGTGACGCGGGAGACCAGGGCGCCCTTGCGCTCGCTGTTCTGGGTGAGGACGGACAGGTCGTGGACGTGGCGGAACGCCTTGCGGCGCAGGGTGGCCAGCCCTGACTCGGTGGCCTTGTACAGGCGCACGTTCATCAGGTAGGAGCAGAACATGGTGACGAGCAGCAGCCCGGCGCAGACCGCGACCATGCGGGCGACGAAGCCCAGGTCGGGGCCGCCGGTGCCGGTGATGCCGTTGTCGATGATCTGCTGGACGGCGATGGGAACGACGACCTTGCCGACGGTGGCGACCACCGCGAAGGCCAGGGTGAGCCACAGGCCCTTGGCGAACTCCGGGGACAGGCGCAGGCCGCGCTTGAGGGTGTCCAGGGCGGAGTCGGTGGACCTGTGCAGGGACACCGAGGAGTCGGCGCGTCCGGGCGCCGCGTCCTGCGGGTCCGCGGGGCCCCGCTCGTCCTTTTCGCGGGTGCGGGCGGGTGCGCTCATCGGCTCGTCTCCTCGGTGAGGTCGTCGCCGCGGGCCGCGGCTCTGCGGGTGGGGTCGACGGGGGCCGGGCCCTCCGGGACGGGTGCGCGCGCGGCGTCGTTCTCGGCGGAGGCGCGCTCGTAGGCGGTCACGAGGCGGTTGTAGCCGGGTGAGGTCTCCAGGAGTTCGGTGTGGGTGCCGCGGGCCAGGACGCGGCCGCGTTCGAGGTAGACGACCTCGTCGGCGAGCTCGATGGTGGCGCGGCGGTAGGCGACGACGACCACGGTGGCGGAGGTGTCGCGTTCGCGCAGGCCGCCCAGGATCTGCGCCTCGACCTGCGGGTCGACGGCGGAGGTGGCGTCGTCCAGGATGAGCAGGCGCGGGTCGCGGACCACGGCGCGGGCCAGGGCCAGGCGCTGGCGCTGGCCGCCGGACAGGGTGGTGCCCTTCTCGCCCAGGGGTGCGTCCAGGCCGCCGTCGAGCTCGGCGATGAAGCCGTCGGCGCGGGCCAGGCGCAGGGCCGCCCACACGCGTTCGTCGTCGATGTCCTCGCCCAGGGTGACGTTGCCGCGGACGGTGTCCTCGAACACGAAGGTGCTCTGCGGGACCAGGGCGGCGTGCCGGGGGATCTGGTCGCGGGCCAGGTCGCGGACGTCGACGCCGTCGTAGGTGACGGTGCCCTCGTCGGGGTCGACCAGGCGCATGAGGACGGTGGTGAGCGTGGACTTGCCCGAGCCGGTGGGTCCGACCAGGGCGACGGTGCGGCCGGGGGCGATGTCCAGGTCGACGCCGTTGAGGACGGTGGTGCGCGGGGCGCCGGCGCCGTCGGAGGCGGACATGAGGTCGCGGCCGTCGCTGTCGTAGGAGTCGGCGTAGGAGAAGACGACGCCGCGGGTGCTCAGGGCGATGCCGTCGGCGCCCTCGTCCAGGGTGCGGTCGCCGTGCTCCATGGAGCCCTCCGAGCGCAGCACCGACTGGACGCGGTCCCAGCCGACGACGCTGCGGGGCAGGTCGCCCAGGATCCACCCGAAGGAGCGGATGGGCAGGGACAGAAGGGTGAACAGGAAGGCGATCTGGACCAGGTCGCCGGGGGCGATGTCGCCGGTGGACAGCCGCCACATGCCCAGCAGCAGGACGGCCAGGACACCGAAGTTGGGCAGCGACTCCATGACGGGGTCGAACAGGGAGCGCATGCGGCCGACCTGGATGAGGGCGTCGCGCAGGCGGTGGGCGGACTCGGTGAAGCGTTCGGTCTCGGTGTCCTCCCGGCCCAGGGTCTTGACGACCAGGGCGCCGTCGAAGGACTCGTGGGCGACACCGCTGACCTCGGCGCGCAGGGCCTGGGCGCGGGAGGCCATGGGCGAGACGCGGCGCTGGAAGACGACGTTGACGACGACCAGCAGCGGGAAGACGACGAAGGCGACCAGGGCCAGCAGGGGGTCGGTGACGAGCATCGCGACGGAGGCGATGACGAGCATGAAGACGCTGCCCACGGCCATGGGCAGCGGGGCCAGCGGCTGCCAGGCGGCCTCGACGTCGGCGTTGGCGTTGGACAGCAGCTGCCCGGTGGGGTGGCGGTGGTGCCAGGCCAGCGGCAGTTCGAGGTACTTGCGGGCGACGGCACGGCGGTAGCGGGCCTGGAGGCGGAACTGCATGAGGGCGGCGAGCATGCGGCGCACGGCGATGCCGACGGCCTTGCCCAGGCCCACGGCCATGAGCAGGGCGGCGGCGCCGGCCAGGGCCGCGGTGGTGGTGGCGCCGCTCTCGAAGGCGGGGATGAGCGTGTGGTCGGTGAGGTGGCCCAGGACCGAGGCGGAGCCGACGGTGACGGCGGCGTGCAGCATGGCGCCGATGACGGCGACGGTGAAGATCAGGGGTTCGACCCGGGCGGCGGTCCACAGGACCTTCATGCCGCGGCCGAACACCCCCCGGTGGGCGGCGGCCGAGCCGTCGGCGTCCTCCTCGGTGCGTTCTCCCGCGGTTGCCGTGCCCTGCGCCATGCGCCCCCCGTTCTCCCTGCGCGCCGGGGAACGCCCTCTGGGAGGGCTCCCGGCGCGGATCGTTCGCGGCGCCCCGGCCTCCGGGCATGCCGAAGGGCACGGGGCGCGTGCCGTGCCAACTTATCCAGCGGCACCGACAGGTTCCACCGGATTGTTTCAGCGCCCCGCCGATCGGTGCTATTCCGTCCAACCGGTGACGGAGCGGACACGGGTCCGGCCCCCCGAGGGGAGGGGCCGGACGCCTGACGGGGTCGGATTCCTACTTGTCGTAGTCCTGGTAGGTGATCAGAGCGCGGAACGTGTACATGCCGGTGATGCCGTCGACGCCGATCCCGAAGTGCTCCTGCGCGTGGCGCACACCGCCCTCGGTGTACGGGCCGTAGTGGCCGTCGACGGTGATGTGGGCGTAGAACTTGGCGTTGAGCAGGTGCTGGATCGCGCGGACGACGTTGCCGGTGTCGCCGGGGCCGTACTCGCCGAAGGTCTGCTCGCGCAGCAGCAGCCAGGTCTCGGCGTTCAGGGTCCCGGTGTCCTCCAGGTCGTTGGCGGCCTGGTAGTTGAGGACCGCCGCCTGGAACCGGCCGTCGAACTCGGCGTTCTCGGGGCCGGGGTCGAAGCCCTGCTCGATGATGAGCAGCTTGGCGGCGAGGATGTCGACGCTGGTGTCGCCCATCCCGTACTCGGGCCAGGGCATGGCCTCGATCTCGGCGAGGGTGTCGTCGGACGTGGCGTTGAGGTCGTCCGCCGAGGCCGCCGGGGCGCTCATGAGCGTGGCGGCCATCGCGAGCAGGCCCGCCAGCAGCAGGCCGGTGACGCGTGCGGTGATGGTGCTGGACATGGAGGGTCGTCCTTTCCCCGTAAGTTTTTCCCCGTCACCACGTAGGATGTGCAGGTTGCGCGCAGCGTTCACAAATCCGCCGCCAATACCTCCAAAAAGACAGACTTGGCTACCCCCACGTGACATTTTGTCTAACTCGTGTGAACCCAACGCCCCTCCGCGCGTGGTCCCCGCACAAACCCCCGCAAACCCGAAGGACCCGGCGCGGGGCGCCGGGTCCTTCGGGGTCTCGGGTCAGCGGACGGGGTGGCCGGCGGCGCGCAGGCTCTCCTTGACGTCGGCGATGGTGAACTCGCCGAAGTGGAAGACCGTGGCGGCGAGCACCGCGTCGGCGCCCGCCTCCACGGCGGGCACGAAGTGCTCCACGGCGCCCGCGCCGCCGGAGGCGATCAGCGGGACGTCCACGCGGGCGCGCACGGCGCGGATGAGTTCCAGGTCGAAGCCCCGCTTGGTGCCGTCGGCGTCCATCGAGTTGAGCAGGATCTCCCCCGCGCCCAGGTGGGCGGCGCGCTCGCACCACTCCAGGGCGTCGATGCCGGTGCCCGTGCGGCCGCCGTGGGTGGTCACCTCGAACCCGCTCGGGGTGGGCGCGTCGCCCTCGCGGACGCGGCGCACGTCCGCGGACAGCACCAGCACCTGGCGGCCGAACCGCTCGGCGATCTCGCCGATGAGCTCGGGGCGGGCGATCGCCGCGGTGTTCACGCCGACCTTGTCCGCGCCCGCCCGCAGCAGCCGGTCCACGTCCTCGGCGGTGCGCACCCCGCCGCCCACGGTCAGCGGGATGAACACCTGGTCGGCGGTGCGGCGCACCACGTCGTAGGTGGTCTCCCGGTCGCCGCTGGAGGCGGTGACGTCCAGGAAGGTCAGCTCGTCGGCGCCCCCCGCGTCGTAGGTCCCGGCCAGCTCCACCGGGTCGCCCGCGTCGCGCAGGTTCTCGAAGTTGACGCCCTTGACCACCCGCCCGGCGTCCACGTCCAGGCAGGGGATGACACGGACCGCGAGGCTCATCGCGCCGCCGCCACGGTCGCCAGCGCGTCCTGGAGGGTGAACGCGCCCTCGTACAGGGCGGTGCCCATGATGGCGCCCTCCACGCCCAGCGGCACCAGTTCCGCGATGGCCCGCAGGTCGTCCAGGCTGGACACGCCGCCGCTGGCCACCACCGGCTTGTCGGTGCGCTCGCACACCGTGCGCAGCAGCTCCAGGTTCGGGCCCTTGAGGGTGCCGTCCTTGTTGACGTCGGTGACGACGTACCGGGCGCACCCCTCCGACTCCAGGCGCTCCAGGGTCTCCAAGAGGTCGCCGCCGTCGCGGGTCCAGCCGCGCGCCGCCAGGGTGGTGCCGCGCACGTCCAGGCCGATCGCGATCCGGTCCCCGTGCTCGGCGATGATCTCGGCGCACCACTCCGGGTTCTCCAGGGCGGCGGTGCCGATGTTCACGCGGGTGCAGCCGGTGGCCAGGGCAGCCGCCAGCGACTCGTCGTCGCGGATGCCGCCGGACATCTCCACCTTGACGTCGAGGCGGTCCACGATGGTGCGCAGCAGGTCGCGGTTGTGGCCGCGCCCGAACGCGGCGTCCAGGTCCACCAGGTGGATCCACTCGGCGCCCGCCTCCTGCCAGGCCTGCGCGGCCGCGAAGGGGTCGCCGTACTGTCCGCCCGACCCGGCCCTGCCCTGGACGAGCTGGACGGCCTGGCCGCCGGACACGTCCACGGCGGGCAGGAGTTCGAGTGCGGGCGGGTTGGTCTCGCCGGTCATGTGGCCTTCTCGTGCTCGTTGGTCCGAAAACTATGACTGCGGGAGGGTGGCGACCCAGTTGGCCAGGATGCGGGCCCCGGTGTCGCCGGACTTCTCCGGGTGGAACTGGGTGGCCCACAGCGGCCCGTTCTCGACCGCCGCCACGAAGGGCTCCCCGTGCTCGGCCCAGGTCACCTTGGGCGGGGCCATGCGCGGGTTGTCGAAGGTGAGCTCCCACCGGCGCACCGCGTAGGAGTGCACGAAGTAGAAGCGGTCCTGCGGGCTGATCCCGGCGAACAGCTGTGAGTCCTGCGGGGCGCGCACGGTGTTCCAGCCCATGTGCGGCAGGATCGGCGCGTTCAGGTGCTCCACGGTCCCGGGCCACTCCCCGCAGCCCTCGGTGACCTCGTCCCGCGCCTGCGGGTCGGCGCGCTCCACACCCTTGTCGAACAGCACCTGCATGCCCACGCAGATGCCCAGCACCGGGCGGCCCCCGGCCAGCCGGCGGCCGATGATGCGGTCGCCGTGCGCCCGCTTCAGCCCGGCCATGCAGGCGCTGAAGGCGCCCACGCCCGGGACGAGCAGGCCGTCGGCGTCCAGCGCGGCGTGCGGGTCGGAGGTGACGGTGACGTCGGCGCCGGTGCGCTCCATGGCGCGCTGGGCCGAACGCAGGTTGCCCGACCCGTAGTCGAACACGACCACGCGTGGCGGCATGGTGTTCCTCCCCTTAGAAGTGGCCCGGTTAGAAGTAGCCCAGGCGCAGCACGCCCGAGGCCACGGCGAGCGCCGTGCACCCGGCCAGGGCGACGGCGATGGGCTTGTTGACCTTCCACATGGCGTAGGCGCCCCCGCCGAGGAAGCCGCCCAGCACGATGAGGGCCAGGCCCCACAGATCGGTGTCCATCTACAGGGCGCCCTTGGTGGAGGGGATCCCGGTGACCCGGGGGTCCTTCTCCGTGGCGAAGCGCAGCGCCCGAGCCAGCGCCTTGAACTGGCACTCGACGATGTGGTGGGCGTTGCGGCCGTAGGGCACGTGGACGTGCAGGGCGACCCGCGCCTGGGCGACGAACGACTCCAGGATGTGCCGGGTCATGGTGGTGTCGTAGTCGCGGCCGATGATCGGCGCCATGCCCTCGGGCTCGCTGTGCACCAGGTAGGGGCGGCCGGACACGTCGACGGTCACCTCGGCCAGGGCCTCGTCCAGGGGCACCTTGGCGTCGGCGAACCGGCGGATGCCCGCCTTGTCGCCCAGGGCCTCGCGGAAGGCGGCGCCCAGGGCCAGGGCGGTGTCCTCCATGGTGTGGTGGGAGTCGATGTGCAGGTCGCCCTCGGTGCGCACGGTCAGGTCGAACAGGCCGTGCTTGGCGAGCTGGTCCAGCATGTGGTCGAAGAAGCCGACCCCGGTGGAGACGTCGGCGACGCCGCTGCCGTCCAGGTCGATCTCGACCAGGACCTTGGTCTCCTTGGTGGCGCGCTCCACGCGTCCGATGCGGCTCATGGTGGGTCCTCCTGTTGGGAAAGGGGCAGGTCAGCGTCCGGTGGCGCGCAGCAGGGATTCGCGGAAGGCGGCCATCTCCGGCGGGGTGCCGACGGTGACGCGCAGCCAGCCGGGCGGGCCGACCTCGCGGATGAGGACCTGCCGGTCGAGCAGGGCCTCCCACACCTCGGTGCGGTCCTCGAACTCGCCGAACAGGACGAAGTTGGCGTCGGAGTCGGCGACGGTGAACCCGTGGGCGCGCAGCCACTCCACCAGGGAGTCGCGTTCGGCGCGCAGGTCGGCGACGGCGCCCAGGAGCTCGTCGGCGTGGTCCAGGGCGACCAGCGCGACGGTCTGGGTGACGGCCGACAGGTGGTAGGGCAGGCGGACCAGCTGGATGGCGTCGACCACGGCGGGGTGCGCGGCCAGGTAGCCCACGCGGGCCCCGGCCAGCGCGAACGCCTTGGACATGGTGCGCGAGACGATCAGGCGCGGGTGGTCGGCCAGCAGCTCCAGGGCGCTGGGTGTGCCCTCGCGGCGGAACTCGGCGTAGGCCTCGTCCACGACGACCACCCCGGGCGCGGCGGCGGCGATGCGCTCGATGTCGGCGATGGGCAGCGCCGTGCCGGTGGGGTTGTTGGGCGAGGTCAGGAAGATGACGCTGGGCCGGTGCTCGGCGATGGCGGCCAGGGCGCCGTCCACGTCGATCCGGAAGTCGGCGGTGCGCGGCACCGGCGCCCAGCCGGTGCCGGTGCCCCGGGAGATGATGGGGTGCATCGAGTAGGACGGCTCGAAGCCCATCGCGGTGCGGCCGGGCCCGCCGAAGGCCTGGAGGATCTGCTGGAGGATCTCGTTGGAGCCGTTGGCCGCCCACACGTCGGCGGTGGTCAGGCCGTGGCCGAGGTAGTCGGCCAGGCCCTGGCGCAGCCGGACGGCGTCGCGGTCGGGGTAGCGGTTCAGGCCCACCGCGGTCTCGGCGACGGCGTCGGCCAGGGCGCGGGCCAGCCGTTCCGAGGGCGGGTGCGGGTTCTCGTTGGTGTTGAGGACCACCGGCACGTCGATCTGCGGGGCGCCGTAGGGCGAGCGGCCGCGCAGGTCGTCGCGCAGGGGCAGGTCGTTCAGAGTGAAGCTCACGGGTGTCACGCTCATGGTCGGTCGTGGTCGGTGCGGCGCACGGGACCCGCGTGAACGCGGATCGGACCCGGGCGGGGTCCGGTGCGCCGCCGCACCGTCCGGTCGGTCGCGGCTCGGGCCTGGCTCAGGCCTCGGGGAACCGCGCGGCGACGGCCTCGCCGTGGGCGGGCAGGTCCTCGGCCTCGGCGAGGGTGATGACGTGATGGGCGACGTCGGCCAGCGCGTCACGGTCGTACTCGACCACGTGCACCCCGCGCAGGAAGGTCTGCACGCTCAGGCCGCCGCTGTGGCAGGCGCACCCGCCGGTGGGCAGCACGTGGTTGGACCCGGCGGCGTAGTCGCCGAGGGAGACCGGCGCGTAGGCGCCGACGAAGATCGCCCCGGCGTTGCGCACGCGGGCCGCGACGGCGGCGGCGTCGGCGGTCATGACCTCCAGGTGTTCTGCGGCGTAGGCGTTGACGACGTCGAGGCCGTGGTCGAGGTCGTCGACCAGGACGATGCCGGACTGGGGCCCGGCCAGGGCCTCCAGGACGCGGTCGGCGTGCCGGGTGGCGGCGGCGCGGACGCGCAGGCGGTCGACGACGGCGTCGGCCAGGGCCTCGTCCGGGGTGACCAGGACGGAGGCGGCCACCACGTCGTGCTCGGCCTGGCTGATCAGGTCTGCGGCGACGTGGTCGGGGTCCGCGGTGGTGTCGGCCAGGACGGCGATCTCGGTCGGGCCCGCCTCGGCGTCGATGCCGATGACCCCCTTGAGGAGGCGCTTGGCGGCGGCGACCCAGATGTTGCCGGGTCCGGTGACCATGTCGGCGCGGGCGCACCCGCCGGCGCCGTAGGCGAACATGGCGACAGCCTGGGCGCCGCCCACGGCGTACACCTCGTCGACGCCGAGCAGGGCGCAGGCGGCGAGGATGGTGGGGTGCGGCAGGCCGCCGAACTCCTTCTGCGGCGGCGAGGTGACCGCCAGGGAGCGCACCCCCGCCTCCTGGGCGGGGACGACGTTCATGATGACGCTGGACGGGTAGACGGCGCGGCCGCCCGGCACGTAGAGGCCGACCCGGTCGACCGGGATCCAGCGCTCGGTGACGGTCCCGCCGGGGACGACCT
>NZ_JBJJBV010000091.1:0-22439 GCF_045446735.1 Nocardiopsis protaetiae | reverse complement strand
CTTTCCGTCCGTCCGGCGTCAGCCGCCGGAGTTCGCGTCGTGCGACTTGAGGAGTTCGTAACCACCGGGGTCGGCGGTGGTCAGCTTCATCAGCCGCGGGATGAACTCCTGGAAGGCCTGGCTGCCGGCGGCCTCGCGGTGGGAGTCCGCGGAGTCCCAGACGGCGACCTCCACGAAGGTCTTCTCCTTCCACAGCGACCGGTAGAGGCGGGTGCTGAGAAAGCCCGGCTGCTTGATCATGTAGTCGGTCATGGAGCCCAGCGTCTCCAGGAACTCGTCGGAGTCCCCGCTGACCGTGAACGTGTTGATGAACGTGAACATGGATTCTCCTCGTTCGCTTCGCGTGCGGGTGGTGGGGCCGCGCCTCAGTTCTGCTCGGCGCGGGCCAGGGCGTGGTCCCGGATCTCGCGGCGCTGGACCTTGCCCTGGGGGCTGCGGGGGATCTCCGCGGTGAACTCGACGTTCTCGAGGTGCTCGTAGTAGGGGAGCCGCTCGGCCACGTATTTCTTGATCTCGTCGGGGTCGAGATCGCCCCGGGGGACCACCAGACCGTGCGCGACGGCGCCGCTGACCGGGTCGGGGTGGTCGAAGACGACGCAGTCCGCCACCTTCGGGTGGCGCAGCAGGAGGCGTTCGATCTCGGTCGGGGAGACCAGCCAGTTGTCCCGCTTGAAGACGTCCTTGAGCCGGTCGACGACGAACATCGTGCCCCCCTCCTCCAGGCGGACGATGTCGCCGGTGGCGAACCACCCGTCCTCCTCGAAGTCGAGGGAGGGGTCGCGGCCCAGGTATCCGGCCATGAGCTGGGGACCCCGGACCTGGAGCGCCCCGCGCTCCCCGAGGGGCACCACCGAGCCGTCGGCGCCGTCGACGACGCGGCACTCCGTTCCGGCCAGCGGCGCGCCGACGGACCCGGACCGGGGACGGTCCAGGTCGTCGAAGTGGGTCAGCGGCGCCGCCTCCTGGAGTCCGAACCCCTGCACCACCGGCACGCCGAAGTGCTGTCCGAGGACGCTCGCCGTGTTCGGCGGCAGGGCGGACCCGCCGGACAGGATCGCCCGCAGGGAGGGCGCCTCCAGCTCCGTCAGGCGGCCGTCGGCCGCCAGCCGGTTGAGGCGCATCGGCAGGGTGTAGTAGTGCGTCGCGCGGAACCGGTCCGCGGCCTCGACCGAGCCGGCGATGTCGTCGTCCGCCCACACGACCAGGGTCGCCATCGAGGTGATCGCGATGGTCAGGTGCATCATGTGGAAGGCGGGTAGGAAGTTGAAGACCACCGACGTGTCGTCCAACCGGTGGGCGGAGGCGGTCTGGGCCGCGTTCGTCGTCACGTTCCGGTGGGTCAACCGGACGCCCTTGGGCGCGCCCGTCGTGCCGCTGGTGAACTGTAGGCACGCCACCGAGTCGGGGGCGGACTCCGGCGCGACCAGGTCCCCCGGGTCCGCCGACGCGGCGATCTCCTCCAACGTCGGCACGTCCCCGGCGAGAGGGCCGAGGTCCTCCGGCCGGTGGGTGAGGACGATGCGTTCCAGGGCGGGGAGCCGGTCCGCCACCTCGGAGAGGCGGCGGTAGACCTCCGGGGAGACGATCGCCGTCGTCGCCTCGGAGGAACCGATCACGTGCACCATCCGGGCGACCGGGAGCATGGGGTTGAACAGGGCCGGGACGAACCCCGCCCGGCACAGGCCGAAGAAGGCCACCGGGAAGACCGGGTCCATGAACAGCGCCAGCGCCACCGTGCCGCCCTCGCGGCCGAGTGTGCGCTGGAGCCCGGCGGCCAGGGCCGTGGCCCCGGCGTCCAGTTCGCCGAAGGTGGTGTCACCCGCCGCGGACCGCACGGCCGGGCGGTCGGCCGCCCGCCCGGCGGCCCGGGTCAGCATGTCGTCGATCCGGGGTCCGGCGATGAGGTCGGCGATGGTCTCCAGGGGAGGGCCCGAGATCAAACTCGGCCGGTCCGTGGGCTGGGGCATGTGCTCTGCGTCCTTTCCGCGGGCTGTGGGGGAGGGGGTCACTCGATGTCGTCCCGCCGCACCTGCCGGTGCCGGACCAGCAGTTCCCCGCCCTCGCGCACCAGGACGTCCTCGCAGGTGCAGCTCAGCAGCAGCTCCGACCGGTCGCCGATACGGGTGCTGAGGATCTGGGCGTAGGAGACGGCGGTGATGGTCCCGTCCGCCCCGGGGCGGACGTCGAGCATCCCGAGCCAGTGGCGCCGGCGCACGCGGTCCCGGGCCAGCTGCTCGGTGGTGGCCCTCGCGGCGGCCGTGATCGCCGCGCGGCCGGTCGCGGGCTCGGGGTGGGCGTTGGCCGCGAACACACCGTCCTCGGTGAAGGTCGCCGCCCACTCCTCCACCCGGCCCTCGTCCAGGTGGTGCATCTGTCTCGCGTAGAAGTGCTGGACCTCCAGCAGGAGATCGGTCTCGGCGATGGTTCCGGGGCTGGTCATGTCGGTCCTTTCCTCGGCCGGGCCGCGGCGTGGCGCGGAAGAGGCCAAGTGTCACAAGGGCGTCTCGAAGGGCGCTGGAGTCGGACACGAGCACCCCGGCACCGGCCTCTCTAGCCGGGTTCGGGTGAATCTCGACCGGGGGTCGGCACAGTGCTCGGAACAGGACGAGAGACTTTCGGAGGCATAGCCGATGAGCGCAGACGTTTCACCGCCCGTTGCCCTGGTCACCGGTGCCACCAGCGGGATCGGGCTGGAGGTGACGAGGCGCCTGGCCGGGCGGGGCCTGCGGGTCTTCATCTGCGCCCGCACCGAGGAGAAGGTCGAGGAGACGGTCAAGTCCCTCCGGGGGGAGGGGCTGGAGGTCGACGGGGCCGGGGCCGACGTGCGCGACGCCGCCTCCGTGCGGAACCTGGTCGAGACGGCCGTGGACCGCTTCGGCCCCCTCACCGTCCTGGTGAACAACGCCGGCCGCAGCGGGGGCGGGGTGACCGCCCAGATCTCCGACGAGCTCTGGTACGACGTCATCGACGTCAACCTGAACAGCGTCTTCCTGGTGACCCGGGAGGCGCTCACCACCGGCGGCCTGGACGGGGCCGGGACGGACGGCCGCATCATCAACATCGCCTCCACCGGAGGCAAGCAGGGGGTCCCGCTGGGTGCGCCCTACTCCGCCGCCAAGAGCGGGGTCATCGGGTTCACCAAGGCCCTGGCCAAGGAACTCGCCCCCACGGGGACCACCGTCAACGCGGTCTGCCCCGGGTACGTGGAGACCCCCATGGCCGTACGCGTGCGCCAGGCGTACGCCTCCGCCTGGAACGTCAGCGAGGAACACGTCCTCGAACAGTTCTCGCAGAAGATCCCGCTGGGGCGCTACTCCACGCCGGAGGAGGTCGCCGGGCTCGTGGACTACCTGGCCACCGACACCGCCGGATCGGTGACCGCCCAGGCCATGAACGTGTGCGGAGGACTCGGGATCTACTGACCCCGCCCGAGGCGCCGCCCATCTCCCCAAGAGAGGACAAGGACCCCCAATGCCGTCCCAGGAAACCCGAACGACCAGTCATGACATCGAGGTCGACGCGCCACCCGAGACCGTCTTCGGCATCATCTCCAACGCGGTGGACTGGCCCCTGTACTTCACGCCCAACCTCCACGTCGAGCAGACGCCCCTGGACGCCGGGACCGAGCGCCTGGCCATCTGGGCCACCGCCAACGGCGAGGTCAAGCACTGGACCTCCAAGCGGTGGCTGGACCGCGACGCGCGCCGGATCCGCTTCCGGCAGGAGAAGTCCGCCGCCCCCGTCGTCTCCATGGGGGGCGAGTGGGTCGTGGCGGGGCTTCCGGGCGGCCGGACCTCGCTGACCCTCCTCCACGACTTCCAGGCCCGGGACGAGGCGGGGCTCGCGTGGCTGGAGACGGCCACCGACCGCAACAGCCGGACCGAGCTGGCCAACATCAAGGCACTGGCCGAGCGGTGGGACCGCCTCGACCGCATCACCTCCACGTTCGAGGACTCCCGCCTCATCAAGGGCGACCCCGCGGCGGTGTACGAGTTCCTCCGCGACGCGGCCCGGTGGCCCGAGCGGCTGCCCCACGTCTCCGGTATGGACCTGGAGGAGAGCGGGGAGGGGAACGCCGTCCAGCGCATGCGGATGGAGACCTCCGCCCAGGACGGCTCCACCCACACCACCGAGTCCGTCCGGATCTGCCTCCCGCCCGACCGGATCGTCTACAAGCAGGTGGTCACGCCGGCGCTCATGGACGCGCACACCGGCGAGTGGTCGCTGGAGGAGACGGCCGAGGGCGTCCTCGCGGTCTCCCGCCATTCCGTCGTCCTCAACGAGGAGGCGGTGCTGCGGGTCCTGGGCGAAGAGGCCACGGAGAAGGACGCGCTGGCCTACATCCGGAAGGCGCTGGGCGCCAACAGCAGCGCGACGCTCGGGTTCGCCGACGAGTACACCAGGGGTGAGTCATGACCGCCCGCGACTCCGTGACGCCCCAGGTCCTGGTGGCCGGCTCCGGCCCGGTGGGCCTGACCGTGGCGCACGAACTGACCCGGCGGGGCGTCCGCGTGCGCCTCGTCGACAAGGCCCCCGGGCCCGCCGAGACGAGCCGGGCGACCGCCGTGCACGCCCGGACCATGGAGGTCTTCCACCAGATGGGGGTGCTCGACCGGCTGCTGCCGCGCGGCCAGCGGGTCCGGCACTTCTCCATGCACCGCAACGGCAGGCGCCTGGTCCGGTTCGACACCAACTACGACAAGCTGTCGACCCGTTTCCCCTTCAGCCTCATGGTGGGCCAGGTGGTCACGGAGGAGATCCTGCGGGACGCACTCAAGGACCTCGGGGTCGAGCCCGAGTGGGGCGTCGCCCTGGAGGGCTTCGAGCAGGAGGGCGACGGGGTCACCGCCGCCCTTTCGCACGCCGACGGCACCCGGGAGACGGTGTCCGTCCCCTGGCTGGTGGGCACCGACGGCGCGCACAGCGTGGCCCGCGCCACGCTGGGGCTGCGCCTGCTGGGCGAGTCCTCCGAGACCTGGCTCAACGCGGACATCGAGATCGAGCCCGACCTCCAGCGCGACAGCAACCACCTCCTGCACACCGGGAACGGCACGATCCTGATGATCCCCTTCCCCGAGCCCGGGAAGTGGCGCGCGGTCGACACCGTGGACACCGACGGCGCCGAGGACTGGGAACACATCCGGGCGCGGATGGAGCGCAAGATCTCCTACGCGCTGCGCCGCCCGGTCAAGGTCTCGCCCCCCTCCTGGGTCTCGCGGTTCACCGCCCAGCAGCGCATGATCCAGCGGATGAACGTGAACCGGGTCTTCCTCGCCGGGGACGCGGCCCACGTGCACAGCCCGGCCTCCGGGCAGGGCATGAACACCGGAATCCAGGACGCCTACAACCTCGGCTGGAAACTCGCCGACGTGGCCAACGGATACGCGGACCGGCGCCTCCTGGAGAGTTACGGGGCCGAGCGCGTCCCCATCGGCGAGCGCCTGCTGAAGACCACCAAGACGGCGACCGGGCTCGTGGCCCTGCGCAACATCGCCCTCCCGGTGGTGCTCCCCGTGGGCATGTTCGTCCTCAACACGGCCAAGCCCCTCAAACGCCGTATCGAGGGCAAGATCATGCGCGGCATCTCCGGGCTGGCCCTCGAATACCCCGCGACCCCCCTGGTGCTCGACTCCTCCCCCCGGTCCCTGGTCCGGCCCGGTGCGCGCGTCGGCTGCGACGGTCCCACCGAGCGGAACGAGGCCGGGTGGCGGGCGCTGTGCGCCGAGGAGTTCCCGGACCCGCGCTGGACCCTGCTCGCCTTCCCCGACGGCTCCGCCTCGCAGGAGGCCGCGGTCCGGGACGCGGAGTCCCGGTTCGGCGGGGCGGTCTCGGTGCGCACGGTCTGCCGGGACACGCGCACGGAGACGGGCGCCCGGCCGCTCGCCGACCCCGGGGGCGCGCTGGCGCGCCACTTCGACGCCTCCCCCGGCGAGTTCGTCCTGGTCCGCCCGGACGGCTACCTGGCGGGGAAGGCGCGGCTGGGGGTTCGGGACGTCGAGGCCGCGCTGGGAAAGGTGCACCTGACCCCGGCGGGCCAGTCCCGGGCCGACTGACCCGCACCGACCGAACGGAGGAGCCATGCGCGGCACCGGCGGCGCCCTGGGCCTGGACGGCAGGATCGCCCTGGTCACGGGCGGTACACGTGGCCTGGGCAAGGAGATCGCGCGCAAACTCTGCGCCTCCGGGGCGGTGGTCCTCCTCAACTACCTGGGGGACCACGCCCGGGCCCGGAGCACGGCCCGGGAACTCGGGGACGAGGGCGGCAAGGTCGTCCTCGTCCCCGGGGACGTCTCCGACGCGGCGGGGCTGGACCGGGTGCTGGACACCGTGCGGCTCTCCTACGGCCGCCTCGACCTCTTCGTGCACAACGCGGCCTCCTTCCACCGGATGCCGGTGACGGGAGCCCTGCCCGAGCACTGTGCGAAGGACATGGAGGTCGCCGTCGGGCCCTTCCTCCACGGTGCGGGGCGGCTCCTGGAACTGCTCCCCCGCGGGGAGGGCCGGGTGGTCGCCGTGTCGAGCACGGGGTCCGGGACGGTGGTCCCCGGCTACGTCAGCCTCGGCATGGCCAAGGCCGCCCTGGAGAGCCTGGTCCGCTACCTGGCGCTGGAGTTCGCCGGCGCGGGCATCGCCGTGAACGCCGTGGCCGCGGGCCATCTGGGCGCCTGGGAGGCCACCGCCGGGGAGCGCCCCCCGGGGGGCAGGACCGATCCGCGCGACGTCGCGGCGGTGGTCGCCCTGCTGTGCACCCCGGAGGCGGGGGCCCTGCTCGGCCACGTCGTCACCGTGGACGACGGCGTGGGGCTGCTCTCCTGAACCCTCGACACCAAGGAGCACGGATGAGGATCATCGACCTTTCGTCCCCGGTGGACGCGTCCGCCTGGGAACCCAACCCGGTCGTCCACGAGACCATGTCGCACGCGGAGGGCGCGGAGCACATGGCGGCCGAGATGCGCGAGCACCTGGGCATCGACTTCGACCCCTCCGCACTGCCCGGAGGCGAACTGCTGTCGCTCGGGACGCTGACGCTCACCACCCACACGGGGACGCACGTGGACGCCCCGGCGCACTACGGCTCCGCCGCCGCCTACGGCCGGCCGCGGACCATCGACGAGATGCCCCTGGACTGGTTCGTGCGCCCCGGCATCGTCCTGGACCTGACCGGGGAGCCGGTCGGTGCGCTGGGGGCCGGTGCCCTGGAGCGGGCCTTCGAGAAGGCGGGCCGCGGGCCCGACCCCATGGACATCGTGCTGCTGCACACCGGGGCCGACCGGCACGCGGGCACCCCCGAGTACTTCACCTCCTTCTCGGGCCTGGACCGCAAGGCCACCGAGACGCTGCTGGACCTGGGGGTGCGGGTCATCGGCACGGACGCCTTCAGCCTGGACGCGCCGTTCGGGGACATGATCGAGCGGTTCCACGCCACGGGGGACCGCGACGTGCTCTGGCCGGCGCACATGCTGGGCAGGGAGCGCGAGTACTGCCAGATCGAGCGGCTCGCGAACCTGGGGGAGCTGGACCCCCGGGGCCGGTTCACCGTGGTGTGCCTCCCGGTCCGCATCGCCGGCGGCGACGCGGGGTGGTCGCGGACCGTGGCCCTGCTGGACGGGGACTGACCGGGAACGGGAGAGCACGAGTGAGGCCGGGGCCCGCGGGCCCCGGCCTCACGTCGTCGCGGCGGCGGTCAGCCGGCGCGGCGGGAGACGACCAGTTCGGCGATCGAGTCCAGGGTCGCGAAGTGGTCCGCCTTCAGGTCCGCCTGGCCCAGCTCGACCCCGAGCCGGTCGCGGATGAACACGATCAGCCTGACCATGTTCAGCGAATCGAGCGCGCCCCACTGCGGCAGGGGGGAGGATCCCGTCAGGTTCCGGGCCTGCTCCTCCTCCTTGAGGTTGTCCCTGAGGTGCTCGACGAGCAGCTCGACGACGTCGGCGTGCGTTGTTTCCATGCTTGTCCTCCTGTACGGCGGGGATCAGGGTGCGGTCCCGACCCGGAACGGGGCGGTGCCCGCGGTTCAAGGGGGTGCTGGGCCGTGTTCGGTGGATGCTTTCGAGTGGTTCGGCGCTTGCGCCGATGGACGGGAGCGGCCTCGTGGACGCGACCCGGAATGATCCACCGAACACGGCCTAGGGCGTCCACCCGGGGGCGTGCCGGACCCGCGCCACCGCACAGGTCCAGTTGAAACCGCCCCCGACACCGACCATCGCGACGGTGTCCCCGGCCCGGAGCCGTCCCGACTCGGCCAGGTGGGTGAACGAGGCGAACTGGTCCGAGGCCCCCAGGTGGCCGACCTGCCGGTGCCACTCGTAGGTCGTGCGCTCCAGGGGCAGGCCCAGGGGTTCCAGGACCTCCCGGTTCAGCAGGGTCAGGCCGAAACCGGGCAGCACCAGGTGGTCGATGTCCGCGCGGCCGACCCCGGCCTCCTCCAGAGCCGCCGTGAACGCGGACCGGATGCCCTCGGACATGAGGCGGGCGATCTCGTCCAGCCCGTACTCGGCCGCGAAGAGGACCGTGCGCGAGCGGAAGTCGACCGGATGGTCCCGGGGGTCCGGGGCGGGGCGGAACGGCAGGCCGCCCCGGTGCATCCCCTCCAGTTCCGGTGCGGAGGCCGTCACGCACGACAGGAGCCGCGCGAAACCCTCCGTGCGCGAGAGCACGGCGGCACCGGCCCCGTCCCCGAACACCAGTCCCCAGCTGGTCCGCCACCGGTCGTAGGCCGGTTCGGCGAAACGGTCCGCGCTGGTGATGAGAGCGGCGTCGTACCCGGGGGACGAGGCCAGGCAGAAGGCGGCGAGGTCGATCCCGGCCATACCGCCGTTCGACAGCTGGCGTATCTCCAGGGCCAGGGTGTCGGTGCTCCCCAGGACCTCGTGCTGCACGTAGCTCGCGGCATTCCACCCCTCCACACCGTTGTGGCCGGTCACCGCGTGCAGGAGCAGGCCCACGTCCCGCGGCGAGACCCCCGACCGGCGCAGGGCGGAGCGCCCGGCGTTCACCGCCATGAGGGGCTGGGGTTCGTCGTCCCCCGCCACCCGGACGGCCTCCTGCCCGCTCTCGTCCTGCTCCTCCTGCTCGTAGCGGCCCGACGCCAGGGCTTCGTCCACCGGGACCGGAGGGGCGAGGTGGCTGCCCAGTCCGGCGATGAACAACTCCTCGTACCGCACCTCAGGCCTCCTCTCGCAGGCGTTCGGCGATGTAGTCGGCCACCCCCGCCACGCTGGGGCGGTCCCAGACCAGGGAGGCCGGCAGGCTCAGCCGGAACCTCCGGTCCAGGCGGCGCCGGAGCGACAGGGTGATGACCGAGTCCAGACCCATCGAGGAGAAGGAGGTGTGCGGCTCCATGTCCTCCACGGGGCGCCGGATCTCCTCGGACACCTGGCGGGCCACCTCCTCCCGGACCCGGGCGGTCAGCTCCTCGGGCGTCAGGGAGCCGAAGGAGATCTCCTCCGGGGGGTCGTCGACGTGCGCTTCGCCGAACTCCAGGTTCTCCAGGACCGGCAGCGGGGCGCCCGCCGATTCACGCGCCACGGTCGGGAACACGCACACGTGCGGTTCCCCCCGGCGGTGGGCGCGGTCCCAGGCCCCGAAGGCCTCCTCGCCGGTCAGGGTGCCGATGCCCCGGTCGCGCAGCTCCATCTCGACCACGCTGTTCTCGGCCATGCCCAGCCGCCGCCAGGAGGTCCAGGACAGGCTCAGGGTCCGTGTCCCGCCCGAGGCCGCGTCGTGGCGGGCCGCTCCGTCGAGGTAGGCGTTGGCCGCCGCGTAGCCCGCCTGGCCGGGCAGGCCCAGGAACTGGCCGACCGAGGAGAAGTGGACGGTGAAGTCCCACCCCCCGGGGGGCGCGACCAGCTCCAGGGACCGGGCCCCGGCCACCTTGGGCCGCAGCACCGTGCGGAGCGAGTCGGAGTCCAGCCGGCCGAGCAGCCGGTCGTCGAGGACGCCCGCGGCGTGGACCACCCCCCGGACGGGCGGCATGTCCAGCGCGTCCGGGGACAGGGTCGCGGCCAGGGCCCGCGGGTCCGCCACGTCCACGGCGACCGCGCGTACGGTCGCGCCCGCGGCCTCCAGGGCGCGGACCGCGTCGATCCGGCTCCGGGCCAGGGGGTCGGTCTCCGTGTCCCAGGAGCGCCGGGGCGGGAGACCGGTGCGACCCGCGAGGACGAGGCGACGCGCGCCCCGTTCCACCAGCCACTCCGAGATCTTCAGGCCGAGAACCCCCAGGCCGCCGGTGACCAGGTAGGAGGCGTCGGGTCGGCAGCGCAGGGGCGGGCCCTCGGGCCCGTCCTCCACGGGGACGATCCGGGCCGCCTGCACCGCCGTGCCCCGGACCGAGGTGATCTCGGCGCCGGCGGGCCCGCGGAGCACGGCGAGCAGCCCGTCGGCGGAGGCCGCGTCGAGCACGTCCAGGTCGACCACCCCGCCCCAGAGTTCGGGGTGTTCGCCCGCGACGATCTGGCCCAGGCCCCACAGCGCGGACTGCGCGGGTGAGGCCGGGTCCGCCGCCGAGCGGACCCCCGTCGTCACACACCACAGCAGCGGGGAGCGGCCCGGGGAGCGGCGGGCGAGGACCTGCGCGGTGCGGGCCAGCCGCCAGCAGTTCCCGTGGACGGCGTCCAGCGCGGTCTCCGGCGTACGCCCGTACCCGCCGTCCTCCCCCAGGACCACGACGGCGTCGGAGCCGTCGGGGTCCAGCGCGTCGAGGTCCTCTGGCCCGGCGGAGAGCAGGCAGCGCACCCCCTGGGCCTCGGCGTGTTCCCGGAGCACCCGGCGGGCGGCGTCGTCCCCGCCGACGACCACGAGCGAGCGCAGGGCGCGCCCGGCCCCGCCGTCCGGCCGGGGGACCCAGTCCAGGCGGTGTGTCAGCCGCCGGGGGTCCACCGGCCCGCCGCCCTCCTCCAGGGTGCTGAGCTCCAGGCCCTCCACCCGCCCGACCGGACGGTGGGAGCCGTCCGTGACGAGCGCGTGCAGGAGGCCGTCCTCCTCGTGGATCCGGACGAGCGACGTGGCGGGCACGCAGGACAGGTGCACCGAGCCGATCCCGCTGAGCAGGCGCAGCTCCGTGTCCTCGCCCAGGAGCAGGGGCGCCGCGGTCGTGACGGCGTCGAGGAGCCGGGCCCGCGCGGTCGCGGGGTCGTCCGTGCCGACGCCGATCCGGGCGAACAGGACGCCGTCGCCGCCGGAGAGCTCCTCCACCGTCCAGGGGAGACCGGCCGCGGCGATCCCGCCGGCGCGCAGGCGCTCCAGCACGGACGCCGGGTCCAGCCCCCGGTCGCACCCCGCGCGGGGGTCGGCCCACTCCTCCGGCGGCAGGTCCGGGACGTCCGGGGCCGCCTTCGCCTCGGCGTGCAGTTCCCACGCCGGGGCGGTGCCCGCGTCCCCGCCGCCGGTCCGCCTCGACAGGAGCCGGAGGGCGGACCCGTTCGCCACGACCTGTACCTCGCGCTCGCCGTCCAGCCGCAGCGGCGACCGGAAGCGGACGGCGCACAGGCCGTCGGACCCGGCCGCGGCGAGGAAGGTGGCGGCGGTGACGGCGGCGGGGACGATCTCGTGCCCGCGCACCTCGTGCTCCCCGGGGTAGGGGCGGGTCCCGTGCTCCACGTGCGTCCACCAGACCCGCGGAGCGGCGGGGTCGGAGTGTCCCACGGCCGCGCCGAGGAGGGTGTGGGACCCGACGTCGTGACCGCCGCCGGAGCCGCCCGGCCGGGCCTCGCGCCAGTAGCGCTGGTGCTCCCACCGTCTGCGCGGCAGGTCGAGGAGGACCCCGTCCGGGCTCTGGCCCGCCGGGTCGACGGAGCCCGCGCAGTACAGGGCGCCCAGGCCCGAGGCCAGTGCCGGGAGCTCCTCGCGCTTGCGGCGGAGGGACCCGACGACCACGCCGTCCTCCAGCCCGGCGTCGGCGAGGGTCTCACGCAGGGCGTGGGAGACCACCGTGTGCGCGGAGACCTCCAGGAAACGGGTGTGCCCGTCCTCGACGGCGGCGCGGACCGCGTTGGCGAAGCGGACCGGGTTGCGGAGATTGGCGGCCCAGTAGGTGCCGGAGCGCTCGTCCGCCGAGCGGGGGTCCGCCAGTGCCGTGCTGTAGAGGGGGATCCGCGGGGGCCGCGGCACGGCCCCGTCCACGGACCGCAGCATCTCCGGCAGGAGCGGGTCCATCTGGGTGCTGTGGAACGCCACGTCGGACTGGACCTTGAGGACCAGGACGTCCTTCTCCTTGCACGCCTGCGTGTACTCGGCGACGGCCTCGGGCGTCCCGGCGACGACGGTGGAGTGGGGCGAGAGTTCGATGGCGGCCGTGACCGGCCCGTCCGGGCCCAGTTCGGCGCTCACCTCCTCGAAGGGGATCTGGACCATGGCCATCGCCCCCGCTCCCGCGACCCTGCGCAGGAGGGCGGAGCGCCGACAGCTCAGGACGGCCCCCTCGGTGACGTCGAGCACTCCGGCGACCACGGCCGCGGCGATCTCACCGACGGAGTGGCCGATGACCGCTGCCGGGCGCAGCCCCCGTTCGTACCAGACCTCCGCCAGACCGAGGTGCATCACGAAGAGCAGGGACTGGATCCGGTCCACCCCGCCCAGGTCGCGCGCGGCGATCGCCTCGCGGGGCGAGTAGCCGAGCCCCTCGCGGAAGACGGGGTCCACGGTGTCGACCACCTTGGCGAAGGCGGGCTCCTCGGCGAGCAGTTGCGCCCCCATTCCCTCCCACTGGGCTCCGTGCCCGGAGAACACCCAGACGGGGTCCTGGGGCTCCCCGGCCCGGCCCAGCAGCACGTCGGGGGAGGGCTTCCCGGCCGCCAGCAGGCCCAGCCCGTAGCGCAGCGACGTGCGGTCGGCCGCCACGATCGCGGCGCGTTCGGGCAGGTGGGCGCGCCGACGCCAGAGGGTGTGCCGCAGGTCGGGCAGGGAGGTCTCCTCGGTGACCGCCTCGGCGAGATCGGCCGCGGCCGTTCGCAGTCCCGAGGCGGTGGCGGCCGACAGCGGGTAGACCTGCGGGGCGGCGCCGTGCGGCCCCTCGCCCCCGGCCTCGGCCGTGTCGGACGGGACCTCGGCGGGCGGGGCCTCCTCCAGTACGGCGTGCCCGACGGTGCCCCCGTAGCCGAAGGCGGAGACGCCGACGCGGCGCGGCAGGTCGGCCCGCGGCCATTCGACGGCGCGGTCGGGTACCCGCAGTCCCGAGGTCTCCCAGGGGATGGCGGGGTTGGGCGTGGAGAAACCGGCCTGGGGCGGGATCCGCCGGTTCTCCAGGACGAGGAGGGCCTTGATGATCCCGGCGATGCCCGCACCCGCCTCCAGGTGTCCGATCGCCCCCTTGACGGAACCGATGAGGCACGGGTCTTCCGGGTCGCGGGAAGCGCCGTAGACCTGGGCGAGTGCCGAAGCCTCGATCGGGTCGCCCGCCCGGGTGCCGGTGCCGTGGGCCTCCACGTAGCCGACCGTGGCCGCCTCCACCCCGGCGTTGGCCAGGGCGTTGCGGATCACGTGCCGCTGGGCCTCCCCGTTGGGCGCCATGATCCCCTGGGTCCGCCCGTCCTGGTTGACGGCGCTCCCCCGGATCAGCCCGAGGACGCGGTCACCGGCGTTCAGGGCCTCCGAGAGCCGTTTGAGCACGATGACCCCGGCCCCCTCGCTCCGGCCGTAGCCGTCGGCGTCGGCGTCGAAGGGACGGGACCGGCCGCGGGGGGAGACCGCCTGCGCCTCGTCCAGGACCATGGTGAGACCCGGGCCCGCGATGACGTTGATCCCGCCGACGAGCGCCGTCGAGCACTCGCCGGACCGCAGGCTCTGCGCGGCGGAGTTGACCGCCACCAGGGACGACGCGCAGGCGGCGTCCAGGGTGAAGCTCGGCCCCCGCAGGTCCAGCAGGTAGGAGACCCGGTTGGCCACGGCGCACATGGCGGCGCCGATGCCGCTCCAGGCCTCGATTCCGGGCAGGTCCTCCAGCAGTTGCCTCCCGTAGTCGTCGGACCCGACGCCCATGAACACGCCGGTGTCCGTGCCGCCCAGGGCGTGGGGGTCGACCCCCGCGTGCTCGAGCGCCTCCCAGACCAGCTCCAGGATGATGCGCTGCTGGGGGTCCATCAGCTCGGCCTCACGCGGGGTGACGCCGAAGAACTCCGAGTCGAATCCGGCGGGGTCGGTGAGGAAGCCGCCCAGGCGCGTGGTGCCGCGCAGCGCGGCGGCGTTGCGCGCGTCCCGCGTGTAGGCCTCCCACCGGTCCGGGGGCAGCTCGCCCATGACGTCGCCGCCCGACTCCAGCAGGCGCCAGAGCTCCCGGGGGCTGTTGATCCCCCCGGGGAGCCGGCAGCTCATGCCGATGACGGCGAGGGGTTCGGGTGCGGCCGCCGCGGGGCGGTCTTCGGCTGTGCTGGGTGCCATACGGCAGCTCCTTCGTCGTCGGGGTCCGGTGTCCGGTCAAGCGGTGCGGCCGGCCCCGGAGGCCCAGTCCGGGGTGTCGGTGATCTCCACCACCGCCGCCGCGTAGGTGAGGCCGGGGCCGATGCCGATCATCAGCAGGTGCTGCCCGGGCACCAGCTCCCCCCGCTCGACGAGTCGGTGGAGGGCGAGGACCTGGTCGCTCGGGGAGTGCCCGACGGTGCTCCCGTAGTCCCAGGTGGATATCTCGGGGGGCAGGCCGAGCGCCTTCATCCGTTCGTCGACGTTGCGGCGGGGCTCGTTGGTCATAGCGACGCGGGCGACGTCCCCGATGCCGATCCCGGCCTCGTCCAGGGCCCGGTCCACCACGTCCTTCATGCTCTTGAAGAGGAGCAGGGCCGTTTCGGGGGTGAAGGACCGGGTCCGGCCGAACTCCCGGATGCGGCTGTTGAAGTCCAGGGGGCGGCCCAGGGTCAGCCCGGACACGTTCAGGGGCTCGTCCCCCCGGTGCAGCTGTTCGAGTTCGGGGACCGTGCCCGAGGTGACGGAGAGCAGCCGGGCGAAGCCCGGTTCGCGGCTCAGCACCATCGCGGTGGCCACGTCCGACATGGTGAAGCCCTCCAGGACCGACCAGCGGTCCACGAGCGGCGACTCGAGGTTCTCGGCGGCCACGACCAGGGCGGAGGTGTCCCCTCCGCGCACCATGAGCTGGCCCGCGGCCAGTTCGAGGGCGGAGAAGACGCCGTTGCAGCCGTCGCGCAGGCCGGTGGAGAGCATGTCGCCGTGCAGGAGCTCCCGCTGGAGGTAGGCGGAGGGGGACCAGCCCTCCGGAGCAGAGGGGTAGGCGTCCACGTACAGCAGGAGCCTCAGCAGGTCGGTGGGGCGGCCCCAGCGCTCCAGCGCTTGGCGGGCGGCGTCGACCGCCATGGTGATCGCGGGGGTGCCGTCGCCGAGCGAGGCGCCCCGGAGATGGCCTGGTTCGGCGCTCTCGTTCGTGACCAACCTCGGCACGAACGTGCCCAGGGAGCCGATGTGGATACCTGGTGTTTCCATGATCTTCCTTCGGTTTCCCGGCCGGGATGTCCCCCGCATCGTCCGGGAGCCGACTCGAGAGGACGTCGAGTCCCGTTCGCCGACACGCTCCGCCTGTTCCAGGGCTCCTTGAGGACCTCTCGATGCCGGGCCCCGACAATTCCCGGCATGCGATGCGAACTTGAGGACAGGAACGTTCTGGTGACCGGGGGGAGCCGGGGTATCGGCAGGGAGATCGCCGCCGCCTTCTCCGCGGAGGGGGCCAGAGTGGCGCTCACCTACCACTCGGGGAGGGAGCAGGCCGAGGAGGCGGCCCGGGAGCTGGGGGCCGACCGGGGGCGTGCGCTGGCCCTGCCCTACTCGCTGGGCGATCCGGCCTCGTCGGACGCCGTGGTGGACCGCGTGGTCGACGAGTGGGGGAGCCTGGACGTCCTGGTGGCCAACGCCGTTTCCCGGGGGGTGAGGCGGGCTCCGGGGGAGGGGGCGCAGGAGGTGTCCGAGGAGGAGTGGGGGAAGGTCCTCCTGGACAACCTGCACGGCACGATGAGGCTCACGCTCAAGGCGCTGAACGCCGGAATGCGCACCTCGGGCTGGGGGCGGATCGTTCTGCTCTCCTCCCACAACGCCCTCGGGGGCGGTCGGGGGCAGGAGTTCTACGGGGCGTCCAAGGCGGGACTGCACGGCTTCGCACGGAGCCTCGCCTGGGACGTGGGCGGGGCGGGGGTACTGGTGAACGTCGTCTGCCCCGGTCTGACCGGGACCGATCCGGTGCTGACCGTGCTGCCGGAGCACGTCAGGGAGGGTGAGAGGCGCCTGACCCCGTCGGGGAGGCTCTCGACCCCCCGTGAGGTTGCCGCGGCCGTGGTCTTCCTGGGCTCGGGGGCCAACGGCAACATCACCGGCGAAGCACTCAGCGTGTCGGGGGGTCGGTGACGTGTCGGGTCGGGATCAGGGGGCGGTGCTGGAGAGTACGTGCTGCTGTATGCGCTGGACCTCGGGGGAGGGGTCCAGGCCCAGTTCCTCGGTCAGGATCCTGCGCAGGTCCTGGTAGGCGCGCAGGGCCTCGCCCCTGCGGTTGAGCTGGTGCAGGGCCTTGATGAGCTGGGAGTGCAGCCACTCGTTGAGGGGCTGGGCGACGACCAGGGACTTCAGCTCGGGGATGAGGTGGCGGTACCGGCCCAGCTCCATGTCGGCGGCGATGCGCAGCTCCAGCGCCGCGCTCCGCTGCTCCTCGAGGTGGGTGGTGTAGCGGCGCAGGAGCGGTCCGCAGTTGACATTGCCCAGGGCAGGGCCCGACCACAGGGACAGGGCCTGTTCGAGGACCTGCGCGGCGCCCGCGGCGTCGCCCTCCTCGAACAGGGCCCGGCCGCGCCTGGTGAGTTCGTCGAAGACGAAGACGTCGAGGTGCTCGCGTTCCAGGTCGAAGGTGTATCCCGGAGGGGTGGTGTGCAGCGCGGGGACGGGCCGGCCGTCCGCTTCCAGCCGCAGCAGCGACTTTCTGAGTTGGTAAACGTAGGTCTGGGTGGTGGTCACCGCACTTCTGGGAGGGTGCTCCGACCACAGCTCTTCTATTAGGGACTCGAGGCCGACGATCTGCTGGGACCTGAGCGCCAGCAGCGCCAGGACTTGCCTTACCTTGGGCGCCTTGGGCGTGCATCGAGCCCCGTTAGAGGACACCTCGAAGTAGCCGAGAACCTTTACCTTCATTTTTTTCTCCCCGTTTATCGGGCTTTCGTGAAACCAACCGCTTCCGGGACACGGACAACCTATGCGCACCCTAGGGCGGTTTTCAAGGTGATACATCTAGGGTGTAGGGGGGGATGCACCGGGTGGAAGCTGATGCTCGTCCGATGTCTGTATATACAGCGTATGACACTTGTATTTTGAAGAAGATTCTCCAGTGTAGGGGCACATTTCCGCGCCGGCCCGGGGCGAGGGGGCGTGCGGGGAGAAGCGGATCGGCGTCCTAAACTTGTGTCGATTCAGTTACCCAGAGTGGCGATTCTGGGCGGCGGGGGAGTGTGGAGCCGGGATGATGTATAACTATGCGCAACTGTGTAATTACTTTTAACTCGACCGACAAAGAGGTTTTTGGTTGCTCTTTGTTATCGAACTATTCCCGAGAGTGATATCTGTGGGAGGGTTGGTGACTCTGTATCGAGGTTGCCGCCCCCGAGAGTGAACGTGTTCTTTTTGTGACCTTGTGGATCATGCTGGGCGGTGGCGTTGCGCGCGTGTGGATCGTGTGAATGATGTGACGTATGTTTCTGTGTTCGCGGAGTCATGATCCGTAATCGGAGGCGTTCCGGAGACGTGTGCATCGGTCTCTGCGGGTTTCTGGGGGTCGGTCCCTTTCTTTCATCCGGTGCAGGGCGGTTCGGGGGTTAATAACCTTCTGCGGTCTCGGGGTCGATTGGAGTCTCTTGACTGGCGAGGGGGTTCGACTATGCTTGACCGTAGGTTTCTCATCCTTGAATATGCGAGTCCTCCTCATGTTCAAGAAAAGGGTCGTGAGATGCCGGTCCCGTGAGGCCAACTGCTCCGTAGCGCCTGTCCCGCGTGCTGCCCTGTGCCCTGTGGTGAGGTACTCCGATCCAGTCTTCGTGTGAGCCGCCGAGACGATGCGAGACGCCTTTCCACTTCTGATTTTTCCTGCAACATTTCTTTTGGTCCCCCTGTCTCAAATAGACGATAGGTATACGAATGCCTGCTGTCCCCGCAGAGATAAAGATCCTGCTTTTCGACCCCCAGACATTGTTCCGCCAGATCCTCGGCAAGATGCTCGCGGCCGAGGAGGGAATCGTCGTGGTCGGGGACACGGACTCCGAGGAGGAGGCCGAGAAGATCGCCCGCGAGCAAGCGCCCGACGTCATCGTCTTCGACGCGGACGACTCGCTCGGCGTCCTGCGCGCCGCGCTGGCCTTCTCCAACGCCGCCCCCGACGCCAGGAGGGTCGTCCTCACCGCCAACGTCGACTCGATACTGCTCCGCAGCGTGGTCTCCCACGACATCCACGCGTACCTCATGAAGGAGGTCGACGTGGAGGACGTGCTGTACGCGATCATCAGTGCCATCGCCCGACCCGACAACATGGTCGTCATGGTGTCCAAGGGGACGCACGTCCGCGCGGTCTACAGCGGACGGAGCCCCGCCGGGCTCTCCGAACGGGAGCAGGGAGTGCTCTCCCTCGTGGCCGAGGGGCTGAGCAACGCGGAGATCGGCTGGCGACTCCACATCTCGGAGGCGACCGTCAAGCGGCACCTCAGCAACGCCTACGCCAAGCTCGGCGCGGTGTCCCGCACCGACGCCGTCAACAAGGCGAAGGTCGCCGACCTCATCTCGGGTGAGACCTCCGACTGAGGCGCCGGCACCACGGGCGGTGTCCCCTCACCGTCCGTGACCTCCTCCGCGCCTTGAGACGCCCTCGAACGCCGCGTTCTACCTTCCGGCCAGGCGATGGAGCACCGGGAGGTAGAAGGTGACCGTGGAGATCAGGGAAACGGACGTGTGCGTCGTGGGCGGGGGGCCCGCCGGGCTCTCCCTGGCCTTGCTCCTCCTGCGTTCGGGGGTGCGCGTCACGGTACTGGAGCGTTCGGGATCGCTCGACCGCGAGTACCGCGGCGAGATCCTGCAACCGGGCGGGCAGCGGGTCCTCGACGACCTCGGGGTCCTCGCCGGGGCCAGGGCGCGCGGATGCCACCCCCACCGCCGGTTCCGCCTCGTGGACCGGGACAGGGTGCTGATCGACAGCGACTACGAGACCCTGCCGGGGGACCACCGGTGCCTCCTGAGCATCCCCCAGCGGCACGTCCTGGAAGAGCTGCTGGCCGCCTGCCGCGCGTACGACGACTTCACCTACGTCGGGGGCTGCAAGGTCAACCGGCTCCTGTCGAGCCGGGGGGCGGTCACCGGAGCCGAGGGCCAGGGGCCCTCGGGCAAGGTGCAGGTCCTGGCGCGGTGCGTCGTCGGGGCCGACGGCCGCTACTCCAAGGTGCGCAGACTCGCCGGGATCGAGGCGGGGCGCAGCGACGTGTTCGACCACGACATCGTCTGGTTCCGGCTGCCGGTTCCCAGCGTCACCCCGGGCGAGGTGCGGATCGAGCGTTCGGGGGGCAACCCCGTGCTCACGTACACCTCCCACCCCGACACCGTGCAGATCGGGTGGACGATCCCGCACGGGCGCTACGCCGATTTCGCCGGTAACGGCATCGAGTACGTCCGGGAACGGCTCGTCACGGCCGCCCCTGACTACGCCGACGCCATCCGGGAGCACGTGCGGAGCTTCAAGGACCTCAGCCTGCTCGACGTGTTCGCCGCCGACGCGGCGGCCTGGGCGGCCGACGGCCTGGTCCTGGTTGGGGACAGCGCCCACACCCACAGCCCCATCGGGGCCCAGGGCATCAACCTCGCACTCCAGGACGCCGTGGTCCTGCACCGGGTCCTGGTGGACGCGCTGAACGCGGACGACACCTCGGAGGCGGCGCTCGCGGCGTTCCACACGGCGCGGCGCGGGGACATCGCGCGGATCACCCGTACCCAGATGCTCCAGAGCAAGATGATGCTCGCCACCGGCGGTGTCGCCGCGGCGGTCCGGCCCAGGATGGCCGCGCTGCTCTCCCGCAGCCCCGTCTACCGCAAGATCTTCGCGCTGATCGCCTTCGGCAACCCGTCCATCAGGGTGGAGCCCGCTCCCACCCGCGGGGACGGCACCCCCGTCTCCTGAACCCGGCCCTTCCACCGCACCTTGAAGTCCGCTCGAGGAGCGAAATGGATGCTGTGGCTTGCCGTCACGGCGGCGATTCGGAACAGACGAGGGAGAGGGCGGAGACCTCCATGGTGAAAACGCACGGGGAACTGGTCGAGGGGGCGCGCGAGGTCATGCGCCTGAACTCGTCCTATTTCCGGACGAAGGCGCTCCAGGCCGCGATCAACACGGGCCTGTTCGAGTATCTGGCGGAATCGGGCCCGGCCACGGCGCCGCGGCTGTGCGAGGCCCTGGGCCTGCACGAGCGGATGGCCCCGGACTTCCTGGACGCCCTGGTGGGTCTGGAGGTGCTGGACCGCGACGCCGACGGCGGATACCGGATCAGGGAGCACGTGGCCGACTACCTGGTCCGCAGCGGTGCCCTGTACGTCGGGGGCACCTTCACCCAGCACTCGCGGATGCACTACCACGCCTGGGGGCGGCTCGAGGAGGCGCTCAAGGACGGCGAGGCCAAGTCGAACAAGATCGACGGCACCGAGGGCTTCATGAAGTTCTACGAGCGCACGGAGATCGTCCACGCGCTCATGAACCACATGGACACCTTCACCCGCTTCGTCGCCCCCTGCCTGTCGGACGTCGTGGACTGGAACTCCTACACCGGATTCCTCGACCTCGGGGGCGCCCGCGGCAACCTTCCCGCGCTGATGGTGCAGCAACACCCCCACCTGAAGGGGGCCGTCTTCGACCTGCCGCCCGTAGAACCGCTGTTCGACGAGCACATGCGCGAACTCGGTACGGAGAAGAGCGTCGAGTTCCACGCCGGCGATTTCCTCAACGACCCGATCCCCCCGGCGGACGTCGTCATCATCGGGCACGTGCTGCACGACTGGCCGCCGGAGCGGCGGCGGGAGATCGTGCGCCGCGCCTACCCGGCGGTCAACCCCGGCGGAGCCCTCCTGGTGTACGACGCCATGCTGAGCGACGAACGCAGGGATCCGGCCGAACTCCTCCAAAGCCTCAACTGCCGGCTCATCGGCACCGGGGCGTCCGAGTACACGGTGAGCGAGTGCCGGTCCTACATGGAGGAGGCGGGGTTCCGCTTCGACCGGGTCGTGGCCATCGACACGCTCACCAACGACAAGGTCGCCGTCGCCTACAAGGACTAACCCGGAACGAGGACAGCCCAGATGCTGGATGAATCCGATCACCTCAAGACCATCGTCCACGGCGCGACCGCCTTCGAGCTGCTGCGCACGGCGTTGGAGTTCGGGCTGTTCGCCCGCCTGCGGGAGGCCGGGGGGATGGACCTCCCCGCGGTCGCCGAAACCCTGTCCATCGGAGTGCAGCCCGCCCGCGTCCTCCTCCTCGGCCTGGCCTCCCTGAGGCTGCTGCGCAAGGAGGGCGAGCTGTACGTCAACGCCCCCGTCTCCGAGCAGCACCTCATCCCGGACAACCCCGGGTACCTGGGACCCCTGGTCACGATCCAGGAGCAGATCACCAACCCCGGGCTGGCGGACTTCGCCGAATCGCTGCGGCTCGACACCAACGTGGGCCTGCGCCACATCCCGGGCCCCGGCGACACCCTCTACGAACGCATCACCGCCCACCCGGGCCTGCAGAAGGCGTTCTACGACAACATGGGCCACGCCTCCCGGAGCACCTTCCCCCTTGTGGTCGACGCGTACGACTTCTCGCACCTGCGGCACGTCGTCGACATCGGGGGCGGGGACGGCAGCAACGCGATCGAGGTCGCCCGCAGGAACCCGCACCTGGAGGTCACCCTCTTCGACCAGAGCTCCGTACTGGACATCGCGCGGGTGAAGGCCGAACGGGCCGGGGTGGGCGACCGTTTCCACACCCGCGCGGGAGACCTCTTCAACGATCCGCTGCCCCCGGGCGCCGACGGCGTCCTCTTCTGCCACATCTTCGAGATCTGGTCCCTGGAGCGCAACACCCAACTGCTCCGGAAGTGCTACGACGCCCTCCCGGACGGCGGCTCGGTGCTCGTCTACAACTTCGTGTCCGACGACGACAACACCGGCTCGGTGGCCGCCGCCTACATGTCCGTGTACTTCCACGCCGTGGCCTCCGGCGAGGGGATGGTCTACGCGCCGCGGGACATGAGGAGGGTCCTCACCGACGCGGGCTTCCCCAAGGTCGAGCAGTACGACGACGTGGGCTTCCACCACGCGCTCCTGGTCGGCCGCAAGTAGCCCCGGCGACCCCGCCCCCGCGAGGGGGCGGACCGGGGGCCCGGCCCGGGATCGCGCCGACCCGGGCCAGGGGAAGCTGCGCCCCCGGACACCGCGCCCGACGGGCGCGGTGACCGGAA
>NZ_JBJJBV010000090.1:0-22525 GCF_045446735.1 Nocardiopsis protaetiae | reverse complement strand
CGGCCGTGCGGGGCGGGGGAGGGGCCGGCTCAGGCCCGGTGCCGGGGCACGTGCTGCGCCTCGGGCCCCACCGGCGCCTCCGCACGCGTCTGCGCCTGCGGCCCGCGGCCGCCGTCCTCCTCGTACAGGCCCTCGAAGTACTCCTCCTCGGTGACCTCGTGGTCCTCACCGCGCCGCCAGCGCCCGCCCACGAACACCGTGGCCCCCAGCACCAGCGCCACCGGCACGAACACACCCAGCGGCAGCAGCGCCAGCGCACCCTCCAGACCGGGCACCTCCGGCAGCCGGTCCAGCAGGTGCCCGCGCAGCAGCGCCACACCCGTCACAAAGGCCAGGAACAGCGACACCGACAACGGCAGCATCGGGGTCAGTCGCGGGGGAACGGCCATCAACGCCACGATGATCCCCACACCCACCAGGCCGGCCAGGACCAGTGGGCCGCTGCCCTCCAGCACACCGCGCTCGGCGGCGTGCAGCGAACGCAGGTGGGAGTAGGCCCAACCGCAGGCCAGCAGCAGCACGGGGGCAAGGATCAGACCGGACAGGAAGCCGACGACATGTCGCACGGGGGTGCTCCTCTCAGGGGTTGCGCGACACCTTAGCGGCAAACCCTGTGTTCAGCACCCGAACCACCACCAACCGGGACCACTCGCCCCCACCGGTCCACCACCCCCGCCCCCCGCCACCGCTAGGGTGCCACCGTGACCGACGAGCACCCCGACCCCGACGTCGTCGACCTGGCCACCCGCCTGTTCGGCTGCGCCCGCACCGGCGACACCGCCACCCTGACCGCCTACATCGACGCCGGCGTCCCCGCCAACCTCACCAACCACAAGGGCGACACCCTGCTCATGCTGGCCGCCTACCACGGCCACCGGGCCACCGCCGCCGCCCTCCTGGAACGCGGAGCCGACCCCGACCGCCTCAACGACCGCGGCCAGTCCCCGCTGGCCGGCGCCGTCTTCAAGGGCGAGGAGGAGGTCATCACCCTGCTCCTGGCCCACGGCGCCGACCCCGACACCGGAACCCCCAGCGCCCGCGAGACCGCCCGCGCCTTCGACCGCACCGACCTGCTCGCCCTCCTGGACACCCCACCCGGCCGGGCCTGAGAACGCGGCGGGCGCCGCACCCCCGCGGTGGGGGAGCGGCGCCCGCGTTCGACCACAGGGCTCAGAGGGGTCAGGGGGCCTCGGGGTCCCGGCGCAGCGCGTCGGCGCCGCCCCGCCCGTCCAGCGGCAGGATCCGGTCCGAGGGCGGGGTGCCGAACCGCTTGCGCACCTCGAACGCCACCAGCGCCACCACGACCGCGCCCAGCGACGTCAGCAGGGCCGGACGCTGCTCGGGGATGACCAGCATCGCCACCCCGATCACCACCAGACCGACCAGCGTGGCCCAGGTCAGGTACGGGAACGCCCACATCGCGAACCCCAGCCGCCGCGGCTCGCGCTCGCGGACCCGGCGCCCCACCACCAGCTGGGAGGCGCAGATGGTCACGAACAGCACCAGCAGGATCGCCCCGATGGAGGCCACCAGGAACGGGAACACGTGCCCGGGGAACAGGTACTCGGCCACCGCGGCCACGTACCCCACCACCGTGCCCAGCAGGATCGCCCGCACCGGCACACCGCGCCGGTTGGTGCCGCGCAGCACGTGCGGGGCGTCCCCCTGCCGGGTGAGGGTGAACAGCATCCGCGAAGACGTGTACATCGCGGCGTTGAGCACGCTCAGCACGGCGATGAACACCACGATCTCCATGATCAGCGCCGCACCCGGGATCCCGATGTGCTCCATGGCCGCCACGAACGGGCTGACCCCCGGCTCCACCGTGCCCCAGGGCAGCACCATCACGATCACCAGGATCGAGGCCACGTAGAACAGGCCGATCCGCCACAGCACACTGGTGACCGCACCGGCCACCCCGCGCTCGGGCTCGGCGCTCTCCCCGGCGGCCACGGTGATGATCTCCACGCCGCCGAACGCGAACAGCACCACCACGGTGGCGGCCAGCACGGCCGTCCACCCCTGGGGCGCGAACCCGCCGTGCTGCCACAGGTTGGCGACCGAGGAACCGTCGGCGCCCTGCCACAGGCCCAGCGCCCACGCGCCGCCGATGAACAGGAACGCCACGATGGTCGCGACCTTGACCAGGGAGAAGAACGACTCGGTCTCGGCGAAGACCCGCACCGAGATCAGGTTGGCGGCCGTCATCGACAACAGGACCGCCAGGGCCAGGACCCAGGCCGGGACACCGGGGATCCACCCCGACAGGATGGTGGCACCGGCGACGGACTCGGCGGCCACCAGGACCGCGTACATCCACCAGTAGACCCAGCCGATGGCGAAGCCCGCGCGCGGGCCGAAGGCCAGGCGCGCGTAGTCGGAGAAGGAACCACCGGCCGGGACCGACACGACCATCTCGCCCAGCGCGCGCAGGGTCAGAAAGACCAGGGCGCCGGCGATGGCGTAGGAGACCACGGCCGCGGGGCCGGCCGTCTGGATGACCGCTCCGGAGCCGATGAACAGGCCCGCCCCGACCGATCCGCCGATGGCGATGAGCGCCATGTGGCGGCGCCGCAGGGTATGGGCCAGTCCGGTGGTGGTGGACTGATCTGGGGTGTTCGCCGCAGGGTTGGGCGGCGTTGTACTGCTCGTCACACGGTCAACACTAAGAGCACACCGTCACCCCGCTGAGCACCGCCCCCACAAAAAACACCCGATCAGCCCACCAATATGGGACACATCACAGCAAAACCCGGACAACCTTCGCACACGTGATCGGCGCAACCCACACCCGCGATCACTACCACCCCGTACCGTGACCGCCACCACCCCACCGGTCCGTACCGGACCACGCCACCCTCCCCACCACGGGGGAGGCGCACCACCGCCCCACCGTGCGACGATCACCCTGTGCGCCACCTCACCCGACCGCTCACCGCGGCCACCCGACCCTTCACCAGCGCCCACACCTACCGCCGCTGGGCCTACCTCATCATCGGCGGCGCACTCCTGACCCCCTACGCCATGGCCGGACTCGTCCTGGCCACCCTCATCACCCAGGGCGGCAGCGCCCAGGGCCAACCCGACGCCACCTCCTGGGCCCTGGCCCTGCTCATCACCCTCACCGGCCTGGCCGCCACCGCCCGCATCCCCGCCGTCGCCGACGCCCAGCACCAACTCGCCCGCACCCTGCTGCGCGGCCCCCTGGACCGCCTCCCCGACACACCCCCCGCACCCGGCGCACGCACCTTCCTGTGGCTGTGCCTGCACACCCTCACCGGCATGGCCGTCTGCCTGGCCACCATGACCGGCCTCACCGAATCCGCCCTCCTGGCCATCGCACCCCTGACCGGCACCCCCGCCACCGGACCCTTCACCCTCCTGAACATCCCCCTCGGCACCGGACCGCGCCTGGCCGGCCCCCTCCTGGGCCTGGCCCTGCTCCTGGCCCTCATCGCCGCCATCGCCCTCACCGGCCACCTCCTGGCCCACCTCGCCCCCCGCCTGCTGGGCCCCTCACCCGCCCGCCTGCTCGCCGACGCCCAGGCCCGCGCCCGCACCCTGGCCGAACGCAACCGCCTGGCCCGCGAACTCCACGACTCCCTGGGCCACGCCCTGTCCGTCGTCACCCTCCAGGCCGCCACCGCCGCCCGCCTCATCGACACCGACCCCGACTTCGCCCGCCAGGCCCTCACCCACATCGCCGACCAGGCCCGCACCGCCACCGCCGACCTCGACCACGCCCTGGGCATCCTGCGCGAGGACACCCCCGCCCCCACCGCACCGCCCCCCGACCTCACCCACCTGCCCCACCTGGCCCAGAGCGCCTCCCACACCGGCACACCCCTGCACCTGACCCTGGACGGCGACCCCCACGCCGTCCCCGCCCTGCTCTCCCGCGAGGCCTACCGCATCGCCCAACAGGCCCTCACCAACGCCCTCACCCACGCACCCGGCCACCCCCTCGACCTCACCCTGCGCATCACCCCCCGCCACCTGCACCTGGTCGCCACCAACCCCCTCCCGCCCCGCCGCCTGGGCCGGCGCCGCACCGGCGGCCGCGGCATCACCGGCATGCAGGAACGCGCCCACCTGCTCGGCGGCACCCTCACCGCCGGACCCCGCCCCACCACAGACCCCGACCGTTGGACCCTGGACCTCACCCTGAACTGGAAAGACACCGACACCCCATGATCCGGATCGCCCTGGTCGACGACGAAGCCCTCATCCGCGCCGGACTCGCCGCCCTCATCAACGCCGAACCCGACATGGAGACCGTCGGCCAGACCGACGACGGCACCGGCGTCCCCGACCTGGTCGCCCGCACCCGCCCCGACCTGGTCCTCATGGACGTGCGCATGCCCCGCCTGGACGGCATCCAGGCCACCCGCACCCTCACCGCCCGCACCGACCCGCCCCGCGTCCTGGTCCTGACCACCTTCGACAACGACGCCTACGTCTGGGACGCCCTGCGCGCCGGCGCCACCGGGTTCCTCCTCAAGCGCACCCCGCCCGAGGACATCCTGGCCGCCATCCGCATCACCCACCGCGGCGAGAACCTGCTCTTCCCCGCCGCCCTGCGCGACCTGGCCGCCACCCGCCCCGCACAGACCACCCCCGCGGCCCGCGCGGTGGCCGCCCTCACTCCCCGCGAGTCGGAGACGCTCACCCTCATCGCTCAGGGGCTCACCAACACCGAGATCGCCCACCGCCTGCACCTGGGCACCGAGACGGTCAAGACCCACGTCTCCAACATCCTCACCAAGCTCGGCGCCCGCGACCGCACCCAGGCCGTCATCGCCGCCTACGACTCCGGGTTGGTCCGGGCCCGCGGCTGACCGGCACGGGGGAGGAACGAGGCGGGAGAGCGGAGCCGGACGGCGGGGGAGCGGGGGAGTAGGGGAGAGGGGACGAACCCCGACGAACCCACCCCACCACGGCGCCCCGCGCGACGACACGCCCACCACAACCCCAACACAAGGTTACGAGACTGCTACTTTCGGCAATCACATTCCGTCGCACCACCGGGAGCAGCACCGTGCCGACCATCGACCTCGACCACATCAGCACCCTCTACCGCACCCACCGCGACGACCTCGCCCGCACCCGCGACCACATCCGCACCCTGCCCACCACCCTCCCGCCCACCCCCGCACCCGACGACATCGAAGCCGAGATCACCTACCTCCTCATCCGCCACCACACCCCCGACCACATCGTCCGCATCGGCACCACCACCAGCACCGCCACCGCCTGGACCCTCACCGCCCTGCACCACAACGGCACCGGCCACCTCCACACCTTCGACAACCACGACCCCCACCCCCACCACCTCCCACCCGGCATGGACCCCCAACGCTGGCACCACACCAAAGGCGACGTCCGCGCCAAACTCACCCACCTGCCCGAACACACCGGATTCCTCACCCTCGACAGCACCCACGGCGGCTGGTTCGCCCGCTGGTACCTCCACCACCTCCTGCCCACCCTCACCCCCCACACCCCCATCGCCGTCCACGGCGTCTTCCGCCACCCCCACACCCCGCCCTTCACCGAAGGCGCCCTCGTCCTGTCCTGGCTCGCCAACAACACCACCGGCTACTTCACCGCCTCCGCCGCCCGCGCACCCCACACCCACCGCGCCCTCACCGACCTCAAAACCGACCTCGACCTCCACACCCCCCTGCACACCACCCGCACCGACCCCGCGATCTTCTTCCACCTGCCCCACCGCCCCCACCCCGCCTCACCCGCCACCACCCGGCCCCGCGCCCACGCCACCACCTGACCCCGCCCACAAAAAAACGGGGGGCGGCCACCGGCCACCCCCCGCACACACACCCACGGGTCACACCCCGTCGGCCTCCAACGAACGACCCTCACGCGCCGCCGCACTCTCACGCACCCACACCACATCGGCCGCATCCGACACGATCCGCGTGAAATCCACCGGCTGATCCAGACTCACCATGTGACCCGCCCGCGGCACGTTCAACAGACGCCCCTCCACACACGCCTCGAAGAACTGCCGCTCATGCAGCCGGAAATGATCCCGCGCCCCGTTCACCAACCACACCGGCCCCGGATACTGCTCCAACGCCGACAACGCGTCCATCTCCGCCACCGCGTCGATCACCGCCGTCGCCGCCTCCACCGCCAACCCGCCGTCCAGCACCGCCTCAGCAGCCGTATCCCGCAACGTCAACCGGTGAAAACGCTCGTTCAACGTCGCACCCTTGTCCGGCAACCGATCCATCAACACCGCCGGAATCCGGTACACCTGCGCCAACGCCTGCGCCGGCTTGGCCGTACAACTGGCCGCCACCAGCCCGGCCACCTTCCCCGGCGCCGCCGCGGCCGTCGCGATCGACACGAACCCGCCCAGGCTCAACCCCACCAGAAGAGCCCGACCGCCCACACCGTCGATCGCCTCCACCACCGCGTCCACCGCACGCCCCAGCGAGAAATCCTCACCCCGCCGCGACCCGTGACCCGGCAGGTCAGGCGTCACCACCCGCCGCCCCTGCTCCGTCAACAACTCCACCTGCGGACGCCACATACTCCCCGACACCCGCAGACCATGAACCAGAACGATCGGAAGATCCACCGGACCGCCCACGCACCCCACCCCTCACACCTGGTAGCGCACCGTCACCGGCGCATGATCGGACCAACGCCCCGCACGATCGGGATACCGCTCCACACGGCCCTCCACCACACGACCCGCCAACCCCGGCGTGGCCACCTGGTAGTCGATGCGCCACCCCGTGTCATTGTCGAAAGCACGCCCACGATACGACCACCACGAATACGGGCCCTCCTGGTCCGGGAACAACCCCCGCACCACATCCACATACCCGGCCTCGCCGAACACCCGGTCCATCCACGCCCGCTCCTCGGGCAGGAACCCCGAGTTCTTCACGTTCCCGCGCCAGTTCTTCAGGTCGACCTCCCGGTGCGCGATGTTCCAGTCCCCGCACACCACCAGATCCCGACCCAGCGCCTCCAGTTCCGCCCGACGCCCGACCAGATAGGGCAGGAACGCCTTCATGAAGCGCTCCTTCTCGTCCTGGCGCTCGGTCCCCACCTCACCCGAGGGCAGATACAGGCTCGCCACCGACACCCGACCGAAATCCGCCTCCAGATACCGGCCCGACTCCTCGAACTCCGCCTCGCCGAACCCCACACGCACCGCATCGGGCTCCACCCGCGAATACACCGCCACCCCGGCCCGCCCCTTGGCCTTCGCCGGAGCCAGCACCACATGCCACCCCGGGGGAGCGGCCACCTCCGGCGGCAACTGCGCCGCCTCCGCACGCACCTCCTGTAGGCACACCACATCGGCCGCCGAAGCCGACAACCAGTCCGCGAACCCCGGCGACTTCTTCGCCGCGGCCCGCAACCCGTTCACGTTCACCGTCGAGATCACCATCGTCTGCTGCACGCACACAGCCTAGCCAGCACCACCCACGGCCTCACCGCGATCACCCCCGGCCACCAACCGCCGCACCACCCCGTACGTCCGGTTCGACGACGCCGCATCCCGCGTCGCCCGCGCCGTCACCTCGATGTACGCCTGCGACGACGCCACCGACGCATGCCCCAGCAGATGCATGATCTCCGTCACCGACGCACCGTCCTCCGCCAACCGCGTCGCGAACGTATGCCGCAACGCGTGCACCAGCGTCCCCCGCGCCACCCGGTCGTGCACCCCCGCATGCCGGTAACACTGCCGCACCAGATACTGCAACCCGCCCCGGCGCAACCCCTCACCCCGGTTGTCCACCAACAACGGATCCGACCCCGCCACCGCCCCGAACCGCTCCCGCCGCGTCACCAGATACACCTCCAGCAACACCTCCAACGGCCGCTCGATCGGCAGCACCCGCTCACCACCCCCCTTCCCGACCACCCGCACCCGCATCTCACCCGACCGCCCCGACACCGAATCCACCCGCAACGCCAACATCTCCGCCGACCGCATCCCCGTCAGCAACGCCAACGCCAACACCGCCAGATCCCGCTCCGGCCACGGATCCCGCGCCTTGCGCGCCCCCTGCGCCAACGCCTCCAACAACCGCTCCGGCGTGTCCTCACCCCGCAACGGCTTGGGACCCGACGGCCGCACCCGCGGCCGCGGCACCGCCGACATCGGATTCCCCGACACCACCCGCTCCGACACCCAGAACCCGAAGAACCCGTTCCACGTCGACCACGCCCTCAACACACTGGACGCCGCCCGCGACGACGCGAACTCCGCAAAAGCCGCCCGCAGCGTCGGCACGTCCAGCTCCGCCCACCGCAACCCCTCCGCCTCCACCCCCCGCACCCGGGCCGCACACCCCAACACCCCCAACAGGTCCCGCCGGTACGCCGCCACCGTGTGCTCCGACGGCTTGGCCGCCCGCCGCGCCACCAGATACTCCTCCACCGCATCCACCAGACGCTCGCTCATGCCCCACAGCATCCCCGATCCCGACCCCCACCACCCACCCGGCACCGCGTACCCCACCGCACCGAATCCCCGCACCCCACTGCCAAAATCCCCACCATGGCAAAGATCCACGAATCCATCACCGAACGCCTGTCCCGCTTCCTCCTCGACCAACCCGTCTTCTTCGTCGGTACCGCACCCCTGGCCGACGACGGCCACGTCAACGTCTCACCCAAAGGCATGGACGGCACCTTCGCCGTCCTGGACGAACACCGCGTCGCCTACCTCGACTACACCGGCTCAGGCATCGAGACCATCTCCCACCTGCGCGAGAACGGCCGCATCGTCCTGATGTTCTGCGCCTTCACCGGACCCCCCAACATCGTCCGCCTCCACGGCCGAGGCCGCTCCGTCACCCCCGCCGACCCCGAATTCGCCACCCTGCGCACCCACTTCCCCAAACAGCGCACCCTCGGCCAACGCGCCGTCATCGTCATCGACGTCCACCGCATCTCCGACTCCTGCGGCTTCTCCGTCCCCCTCATGGACCTGCGCGGAGACCGCGACCTCCTCGACCGCCACCACGAACACCGCGACCCCGACTACTTCACCGACTACCACCGCAACCGCAACGCCATCGGCATCGACGGCCTCCCCGGCCTGCCCACCTGACCCGCACACGACAACGGGCGCGGACCCCACGGTCCGCGCCCGCCCAGGGGAGCGGGGGAGAGGCCCCTCAGACCCCCACCACCTCCCGCGCACCCCGCGCGATCTGCACATCCTCACGCGTCGGCACCACCAACGTCCGCACCGACGCCCCCGCACCCGAGATCTCCACCACCTCCCCGGACACCCCCTCGTTCACCGACCGGTCCACCACCACCCCCAGAAAACCCAACCCCTCCGCCACCGCCCACCGCACCGGCGCCGACCGCTCACCCACACCCGCCGTGAACACCAACACGTCCAACCCGCCCAACGCCGCGGCCATCGCCGCCACCGACGCCCGCAACCGGTGCACGTACACCCCGAACGCCAACACCGACCGCGCCTCGCCCCGGCCGACCCCCGCCAGCACCTCCCGCATGTCCGCCGTCCCCGCCAACCCCGTCAGACCCCCACCGCGCTCCAACCCCTCCGCGACCTCGTCCGCACCCAACCCGGCCTCACGCTGCAACCACAGCACCATCCCCGGATCCACCGTGCCCGAACGCGTCGCCATCACCAGCCCCTCCAACGGCGTGAACCCCATCGTCGTGTCCACACACCGCCCCTCCAGCACCGCCGCCAACGACGCCCCCGCACCCAGGTGCGCCGTCACGATCCGCCGCCCACCCGTCAACTCCGCCGCCACCCCCGACACGTACGCGTGCGACAACCCGTGGAACCCGTACCGCCGCACCCCGAACCGCTCCCGCCACTCCAGCGGCACCGCGTACGTGAACGCCTCCGCCCCCAACGACGCATGGAACGCCGTATCGAAACACGCCACCTGCGGCACCCCCGGCACCGCCTCCGTGATCGCCCCGATCCCCGCCAACGCCTTGGGCTGGTGCAACGGCGCCAACGGCGTCAACGCCGCCAACCGCTCCACCACCCCCGCGTCCAACAGCACCGGCTCCACGAACTCCCGACCCCCGTGCACCACCCGGTGCCCCACCACGTCCGGGGCAGGCAACCCCTCCAGGAAACCCCGCACCGCCACCGGATCCCACCCGCCGACCACCAGCTCGATCGTCTCCGACCCCGACACCGTGTCATCGGAGTCCAGCATGCTCAGCTTCAGCGTCGACGACCCCGCGTTGACCACCAGCACCCGCATCAGTACGGCCACACCCAATCCCTGATATCCGCCGGATCCTCACCGTGCTCCCTGGTGTAGGCCCGGTGCCGCAACCGCTCGTCCACCATCCTCTGCCGGATGTGCGCCGCCCGCTCACCCAACCCCGGCACCCGGTCGATCACATCGATCACCAGATGGAACCGGTCCAGGTCGTTCAGCATCACCATGTCGAACGGCGTCGTCGTCGTGCCCTCCTCCTTGTACCCCCGCACGTGCAGGTGCTCGTGGTTGCGCCGCCGGTACGCCAACCGGTGCACCAGCCACGGATACCCGTGGAACGCGAAGATCACCGGCCTGTCCGACGTGAACAGCGCCTCGTACTCCGCGTCCGGCATCCCGTGCGGATGCTCGCTCGCCGGCTGCAACCGCATCAGATCCACCACGTTCACCACCCGCACCCGCAACTCCGGGAACAACTGCCGCAGCAGGTCCGCCGCCGCCAGCGTCTCCAACGTCGGCACATCACCCGCACACGCCAGCACCACGTCCGGGTCACCGCCCCCGTCCGTGCTCGCCCACTCCCAGATCCCGATCCCGCGCGTGCAGTGCAGGACCGCCTCCTCCACCGACAGGTAGTCCAGCGCCGGCTGCTTGCCCGCCACCACCACGTTGATGTAGTCCTTGGACCGCAGGCAGTGGTCCGCCACCGACAGCAGGGTGTTCGCGTCCGGCGGCAGGTACACCCGCACCACCGACGACGGCTTGTTCAGCACCACGTCCAGGAACCCCGGATCCTGGTGCGTGAACCCGTTGTGGTCCTGCCGCCACACGTGCGAGGTCAACAGGTAGTTCAGCGACGCGATCGGCCGCCGCCACGCCAACCCCCGCGACACCTTCACCCACTTGGCGTGCTGGTTGAACATCGCGTCCACGATGTGCACGAACGCCTCGTAGCAGCTGAACAGCCCGTGCCGCCCCGTCAGCAGGTAGCCCTCCAACCACCCCTGGCACAGGTGCTCGCTCAGCACCTCCATCACCCGCCCCCGCCGGGCCAGGTGCTCGTCCACCGGGAGGATCTGCGCCTCCCACACCTTGTCCGTCGCCTCGTACACCGCCGACAGCCGGTTCGACGCCGTCTCGTCCGGACCCACCAGCCGGAAGTTGTCCGGGTTGTGGCGGATCACGTCCCGCAGGAAGTGCCCCAGCACCCGCGTCGCCTCACTGGTGTGCGTGCCGTGCCCCTCGAACACCGCCCCGTAGCGCCGGAAATCCGGCAGCCGCAGATCCTTCAGCAGCAGACCACCGTTGGCGTGCGGGTTCGCGCTCATCCGCCGCTCGCCCGCCGGCGGCAGCCCCCGCAGCTCCTCCACCGGCGCACCCGACTCGTCGAACAGCTCACGGGGCCGGTACGACAGCATCCACTCCCGCAGCATCCGCCGGTGCTCGTCGTTGGAGCGCACCCGCGTCAACGGCACCTGGTGGGACCGCCAGGTGTTCTCCACCGGGACCCCGTCCACCTCCTTGGGACCCGTCCACCCCTTGGGGGAGCGCAGGATGACCACCGGCCAGGCGGGACGCCGCTCCAGCTCCGAGGTCCGCGCCACCCGCTGGATGTCCGCGATCCGGTCCAGCGCCTCGTCCAGGGCCTCGGCCATCCGCCCGTGCATGTACACCGGGTCGTCGCCGCTCACCATGATCGGGTGGTAGCCGTGGCCCTCGAACCGCTTGAGCAGCTCGTCCTCGGGGATGCGCGCCGACACCGTCGGGTTGGCGATCTTGTACCCGTTCAGGTGCAGGATCGGCAGGACGGCGCCGTCGGTCGCCGGGTCCAGGAACTTGTTGGAGTCCCAGCTGCCCGCCAGCGGCCCGGTCTCGGCCTCGCCGTCGCCGACGATGCAGGCGACCACCAGGTCCGGGTTGTCGAACGCCGCCCCGAACGCGTGCGCGAGCGCGTAGCCCAGCTCGCCGCCCTCGTGGATGGAGCCGGGGGTCTCGGGGGCGACGTGGCTGGGGATGCCGCCGGGGAAGGAGAACTGGCGGAACAGGCGCTGCATGCCCGGCCCGTCGCGGCTGACGTCCCGGTAGATCTCGCTGTAGGTGCCCTCCAGCCAGGCGTTGGCGACGGCGGCGGGGCCGCCGTGGCCGGGGCCCATGATGTACATCATGTCGAGGTCGCGGGCCTTGATGACCCGGTTCAGGTGGGCGTAGCAGAAGTTCAGGCCGGGGGTGGTGCCCCAGTGGCCGAGCAGGCGGGGCTTGATGTGCTCGGGGCGCAGCTCCTCTTTGAGGAGGGGGTTGTCGAGCAGGTAGATCTGGCCGACGGAGAGGTAGTTGGCGGCGCGCCAGTAGGCGTCGATGCGTTCGAGTTCGTCCTGGCCGAGTCCCATGCGTTTCTCCCTGGCTGGTGTGGTCGGGGGAGTGCGGGGATCGGCGGGCTCCACGGGTGAGGGGAGGGGCTCGTCGATCAGGGCCACGGTAACCGCCGGGGATCGCCGAACTCCAGACGCGGAGCCGGGTCGGTGACCTTCGGGAGGGAGGTGGGAGGGGACGGCCCGAAACGGGCAGTAAGGCTTATAGGGATCGTTTGGCAAGTAACTTCACAAAGACACGCAAATGATGCATAAAGCATGTTATGCATCAAAACTAGTCGGATTCGGGAAGGGGGTCGGGGTGGGGGCGGGGAGGGTCTGTTGTGGCGTTTCCGCAGGCCCTCGGTGCCAGAGGGTCGGGCGCCATGGGGTGGGGGTGGATGGGCCGCGGGCCAAGCTCCGGGGCTCCGGAGTGCTCCGGAGCGGGCGCCCGGACCGTTCCCGTGGTCGGCCTTCCCGTCGTGTGACCCTGCGGAGTCGGCGATCACCCGGCGTCACCATGCGGGTTCTCGGATGCTGGCCGCCTGAGCGGCCGCCCGTGGAGGGCTCCAGGGCGCCACGGCGGCTCCGGGCCGGCGGCGGCCGATCCAGCAGAGCCCTTGAGGGCGCCCGGACGGCGCCGGAACGCGGAAACGCCTGCGCCACAGGCGTTCCAGCCCCTCTCGGCCGTTATCAGTCCACCGCCGATAATGCACATTATGTCAAGTAAAGCTCGAAAGGGCCTTCCCCGCGGGGTTTCCCGGTTCTCGCATGGAGGACAGAACCTGACCTCCACCATCTCTAGAGTGAGAGCCACGGACACGGAGCCACCACGAGGAGCACGATGGGCACCCCCACCACCTGGCAGGACATGACCGCGCGGCGCCTGTGGCGGCACGGGCTCGCCGTCCCCGGCGACAGCGCCGCCGACGTCGTCTCGGCGATGTGCGGCGCCCACGCCCAGGTGATGTCGGCGGCCGAGCTGTCGGTGGGACTGCGTCTCAAGGGCGCGGACCGCACCCACGTGCGGTCCGCGCTGTGGGACACCCACGAGCTGATCAAGACCTTCGGTCCGCGCGGGACCGTGCACCTGCTGCCCGCCCGCGAACTCCCCCTGTGGGCCGCGGCGCTGGACGCCGCCGAGCGCGCGGGCAACCCCAAGGTCTTCCACCAGGGGCTGCTCACCCCGGAGCAGGTCCAGGAGCTGGTCGTCGCCGTCACCGAGATCCTCGCCGACCAGGAGCTGACCGTCGACGAGCTCACCGAGGCGCTGGCCGCGCACGCGGGCCCCTGGGCGGCGGACCGGGTCATGGACGCGTTCCAGGACAAGTGGCCGCGCTGGCGGGCGGCGACGCAGACGCTGGCCAACCGGGGTGCGCTGTGCTTCGGTCCCACGCGCGGGCGCAAGGTGACCTACACGAGTCCGCGCCGGTGGCTGCCGGGCTTCGCCCCGGCGGACACCGACACGGCGCTGGCGCACGTGGTGCTGTCCTACCTGCGGGCCTACGGTCCGGCGACGCCGCAGCACTTCGCGCAGTGGACGGCGACGCCCAAGCGGTGGGCGAGCGCGCTGTTCGCGTCGCTGGAGGAGCGGATCGAGCCGGTGGAGGTCGAGGGGGCGGTCGCCTACCGGGTGGCGGGTGACGTCGGGGCGGCGCCGGGGCCGGTGCCGGAGGTGCTGCTACTCCCCTATTTCGACGCCTACACGGTGGGGGCGCATCCGCGTGAGGTGGTCTTTCCGGGTGCGGCCCACCGGCGGGCGCTGGCGGGGTCGCAGGCGGGCAACTACCCGGTGCTGTACCTGGACGGTGTGGCGGCGGGTGTGTGGCACCAGCGGCGTTCGGGGCGCCGGCTGGATGTGACGGTGGAGGCTCTGGTGCCGCTCTCGGCGGCCCGCCGCGAGGCGGTGGCCGAGCGGGTGGAGCGGATCGGTGGGGTCCTGGAGGCGGTGCCGCGGCTGAGCTTCGACACCATCACGGTGGGCCCGCACGCCTGAGCCGGGGGGCCGCCTCTCCCCCGGGCTCCGATCCGAGCAGGTGTCGTCCATCCGACACCTGTCGGCGGTCAGCGGTCCGCGCCGGCACACTTCGACGCATACCGAAGTGTCCGCTGCCTAGGGTCGTTGACCATGACATCCAACGGATACACGCATGCGTCGACCGACTCCGGTGACCACCTTCGGATCGAACCGAGCATCCTCTACTTCGGCACCCCGGTGGCCCTGATCTCCACCCTCAACGGCGACGGGACGCCCAACCTGGCCCCCGTCTCCTCGGTGTGGGCCCTGGGCATGACGGTGGTCCTGGGCTTGGGCGCCACCGGTCAGACGGCCCGCAATCTGGGGGAACGCCCCGAACTTGTGGTGAACCTGCCTTCGGAGGACCTGTGGGAGCACGTTGAGCGGTTGGCGCCGCTGACCGGGAGGTCCCCCGTCCCCGAGGGGAAGCCGCCGGGGTGCCGTTTCGAGGCGGACAAGTTCGGTGCGGCGGGTCTGACCGCTCGTGGGGCCGAGCTGGTGGGTCCGCCGAGGGTGGCCGAGTGCCCCTTGCAGTTGGAGGCCAGGGCGCGCCGGGTACGACCGGACGATTCCGGTGGCCATGTCGTGGTCGAGGCCGAGGTGGTGCGCGTCCACGCGCAGGAACACGTGGTGGTGCCCGGGACGCACCACGTCGATCCCGTGCGCTGGCGGCCGCTGGTCTACAGTTTCCGCCACTATTTCGGGCTCGGGGGCGAGTTGGGGCGCTCCTACCGTTCGGAGACGCCGATGTCACGTTCGGTCGGTGTCCGACCCTGACAGGATCGGGCGTATCGGTCCGGTGCCGGAGTTGATCCTCCTCTCCTCCCCTCAGGGGTGGGCCTCTCCCCTGCCGTCGCGGGGGGCGAATGCGCGCAGGGCGTCGGCGTCGCTGAAGCGGGCGCGCAGGTAGGTGTCGGCCCAGGTGCGGGCGTCGGGGTAGGTGCTGTCGGTCGCGATGGCCTCGACCGCGGCGTCGGTGTCCACGGGGGTGTGGCGCAGGTGGACCTGGCCGTTGTGGAGCAGGGCCCAGGATCCGCCGGGGCGGCCGTAGGGCATGCCGACGCTGCCGGGGTTGATGCACAGGCGGCGGTCGACCAGGCGCAGGAAGGGCATGTGGGTGTGTCCCATGACGACGGTGCGGATGCTGTCGTCGAGGCCGTCGAGCACCTGGGCCCAGCGTTCGAGGGAGGAGTCGACGAGGACGACCTCCTCGTCGTCGCGGGGGGTGCCGTGGCAGAAAACGGTGGGGCCGAATCCGCGGATGTCGAGGTGGACGGGGTGGGGCAGGGAGGCGAGGAGGTCGACGCTGACGGGCGAGCACCTGGCCGACTACGTCGGCGCCTGAGGGGTGCGGGGTCGGCCGTGCGATGCGGCCGGCCCCGCGGTTCCGGCCGCCTCTCCCCCGCCGCGGTCAGTGGGCGGTGAAGTCGTGGCGGGGTGCCTTGTACAGGCGGAACCACAGGCGGGCGCGCACCTTGGCGGCGGAGGTCAGGACGGTGAAGGGGACGGGGGTGTTCCCCGTGTCCTTGACGGCCTGGTGGAGGTAGTCGCGCAGTTGCCACACCCGGGCGGGGTCGTTGCCCGGGCCCGAGGCGAGCAGGGCCTCGACCTCCTCGGTGGTCAGGCCCAGGTCGGTGGCGGCCTGGGTGGTGGTCAGCCCGGTGAGGGCGAGGTTGGCGCGCAGTTCGCGGCCGGTGCGGGCGATCTCTTCGGTGGTGAGCGACATGGTGTCCTCCTGGGTGGGTGTGCGGGAAGCGGGCGGGTCTCAGCCGATGCGGCCCAGGGGCCGGGTGGGGACGGCGTCCAGGGCGGCCAGGGTGTCGGGGTCCAGGCGGATGTCGCCGGCGGCGGTGTTGGCCTCCAGGTGGGCGAGGGTGGCGGTGCCGGGGATGAGCAGCATGCGGTGGTCGTGGTGGAGCAGCCAGGCCAGGCCGATCTGTGCGGGGGTGGCGTCCAGGTCGCGGGCGGCCCGTTGGACGGCGGGTTCGTCGGTGACCTTGGCCAGGCCGGGGAAGGCGCCGCCCAGGGGGAAGTAGGGCACCCAGGCGATGTCCTGGGCGGCGCACAGCTTCAGCAGGTCCTCGTCCTGGCGGGCCACGAGGCTGTAGGCGTTCTGGACGCAGGCGATGCCCGCGGGCAGGGCGCGGCGCAGTCCGTCGAGGTCGATGCTGCTCAGGCCGATGGCGCCGATGAGGCCTTCGTCGCGCAGGGCGGTCATGGTGGCGAGCTGGTCGTCGAGGTCCACGCGCTGGTCCTCGGGCAGGGGGATGCGGGCGCCGGTGTCCATGCGGCGCAGGTTGACCAGGGGGATCCGTTCCAGGCCCAGGGCGCGCAGGTTGGTGTGGACGTCGGCGCGCAGCTCTTCGGGGCGTTGTGCGGGGCGCATGGGGTAGGGGCCGCCGGGGTCGGGGGCGGCGCCGATCTTGGTGGCCAGGGTGATGTCGTCCCCGGGGTCCAGTGCTCGGCGCAGGAGGTCGTTGACCAGGCCGTCGCCGTAGAACTGGGCGGTGTCGATGTGGTCGATGCCCAGGTCCAGGGCGCGGTGCAGCAGGGTGAGGGCGGTGTCGGGGTCCCGGTGCAGGCGTGCGAGCTGCATGGCCCCGTAGCCGATGCGGGCGACGGTGCGCTCGCCCAGGCGGGCGGTGCCGCCGGGGCGCGGGGTCGTGGGGTCCGGTGTGGTGGCGGTCATCGTGCGTCCTCGGTTCTCGTGGGACGATGGGCGAAGCGGAGGGGTCTCCGCTCGGATACCGTAACACTGAACGGAGGGGCCTCCGCTTTGTATTCCCCCGATACGCCGCCCCCGGACGGAACCGCTCCGGAGCCGCGGCCGCTGCGCGCCGACGCCCGCCGCAACCGCGAGCGGTTGATCGAGGCCGCCCGGGCCCGGCTGGCCCGCGGACGGGGCCCGCTGTCCCTGGAGGGTGTGGCCCGCGACGCCGGGGTGGGGATCGGCACGCTCTACCGCCACTTCCCCACCCGGGACGCGCTGGTGGGAGCCCTGTACGCGGCCGAGCTGGACGAGCTGGCCGCGAGCGCGGCCGCCCTCCTGCGGGAGCTGCCCCCGGAGCGGGCGCTGCGGGCCTGGGTGCTGCGCTATGCGCGCTTCGCCGCGGCCAAGCGCGGCATGGCCGACACCCTGCGGGCCGCGATGGCGGCGGGCACGATCGAGTCCTCGGCCACCTGGGCGCGCATCTCGGCCGCGGTCGGGCCCCTGCTGGAGGCCGGGGCGCGGGAGGGTTCACTGCGCGCGGACGTGGACGCCGACGATGTCACCGCGATGCTGCTGGGGGTGTCCCTGGCCACCGCCCGCGAGGAGGGGGTCGAGCGGACCGGGCGCCTGCTGGACCTGGTCCTGGACGCGCTGCGCCCCTGACCCGCGGGTCCCGGGGCGGGTGGCGGGGGCTCTAGAGGGTGCGGGACCAGTTCTGGCCGATGAGGTCGGTGCCGAAGGAGTGGTGGGGTTCCTCGTCGGTGAGGGTGAACCCGTGGGCCTGGTAGATGCGGCGGGCGGAGGTCAGGACGCTGTTGGTCCACAGGGTCATGCGTGCGGCTCCGGTCTGGCGGGCGAAGTCCAGGCACTGTTCGACCAGGAGGGTGCCCAGGCCCAGGCCGCGGGCGGCGGGGTCGACCAGGAGCAGGCGCAGGCGGGCGGTGCCGTCGGGGTCGGTGACGCAGAAGACGCAGCCGGCGCGGGCGCCGTCGGCCCGGGCGATCCAGGCGCCGCGGGGTCCGTCCCGGTCGTCCTGGCGGGTGTAGTCGGCGACGATGCGGGCGACCAGGGCCTCGAAGTCGGTGTTCCAGCCGAACTCGCGGGCGTAGAGCTCGCCGTGGGCCTGGATGACCCAGCCCAGGTCGCCGGGTTCTCCCAGGGGTCTGATCTCGACCTTCGGCTCGCCCATGACCGCACCTCCGCTACTGAAACACTCGTTTCAGTGCGATGATAGCCCCGTGACGGCGGCAGAGACAAACACCCCCTCGGCGCGCGAGAGCGAACTGCTGGAGGCGGCCTACACCTACGCGCTCGGCCACGGGCTGGCCGAGCTGTCCCTGCGCCCGCTGGCGGCGGCGATCGGCTCCAGCCCGCGGGTGCTGCTCTACCTGTTCGGGAGCAAGGACGGGCTGATCCGCGCCCTGCTGGCCCGCGCCCGCCGGGACGAGCTGGCCCTGGTGGAACGCGTCGGGCGGGCGCGCGAGCCGGGCGGCGACCTGGCCTCCACGGCGCTGGAGCTGTGGCGGTGGCTGGCCGACGACTCCCACCGGGCCCTGTTGACCCTGTGGGCGGAGAGCTACGTGCGTTCGCTGACCGAGCCGCGGGGGCCCTGGGCGGGGTTCGCCGAGGCCACGGTGCGGGACTGGCTGGAGCTGCTGGCCGGGGCGCAGGGGGAGGACGAGCGCGCCACCCCCGGCGGGGCGGCCCGGCGCACGGTGGTGCTGGCGGTGCTGCGCGGCGCGCTGCTGGACCTGCTGGCCACCGGGGACGCGGAGCGCACCACGGCGGCGGTCGAGCTCGCGCTGTCCGCGCCCGCCTGAGCGCTCCCGCCTGACTCCGCCCGTGCGGGTCTAGCAGGGGCCGTCGGGGCCCAGCACGCCGGCGACGGCCGCGCAGGCGTCGCCTTCCACCGGTTCCAGCCCCGCGGCCACCCGCCGCAGCAGGTCCCGGAACACCTCCCGCTCCCCCGGCTCCAGCCCGGCCAGCAGCGGGCCCTCGGCGGCCACCACCCGGGCGCGCAGCCGGTGCAGGGTGCGGGTGCCGTGGTCGGTGGCGACGATGTGCCGCTGGCGGCGGTCGCGCGGGTTGGGGCGGCGCTCCACCAGGTCGGCCCCGGCCAGGTCGTCGATGACGTAGGTCATCACGGTGCGGTCGATGCCCAGCCGGGTGGCCAGGGCCAGTTGGCTGAGGGGTTCGCCGTCCACGGCCGCGGACAGGATCTGGTAGCCCCGCGGCCCGTGCGGCAGGTCGCCGACGACCTGGCCGACGGCGGCGTGGTAGCCGCGCACCAGCACGCCCAGTTCCCGTCCGAAGTCGCGGGCGTCGGCCGGCGCGGGGTCGGTGGCGCTCATGGCCGCCATGGTAGCGGCCCGCCGCGGGAGGGTCCGGGCGGCGGGTGCCGCCGCCCGGACCACGCCGGTCAGCCCCGGAAGTTCGCGGGGCGCTCGGGCGAGGCGGCGGCCAGCGCGGCCTCGACCTCGGCCACTCCCCCGCGCAGCCCGTAGACGGGCGACTCGGGCTGCTGGCGCCAGGAGTCGTCGATGCCCCCGGCGTCGACGGTGTCGAAGCCCAGCGCGTCGACCAGGGCGCGCACGACCTTCTTGGCGGCCTCGTCGTCGCCGGCGACCGGGACGGCGAGGCGCTCGGGGTCCCCGGCCGGGCGGGGCCGCTCCAGCAGGTCCGAGGCGTAGGTGCCGTTGAAGACCTTGACGACCGGGTGGCCCAGGTGGCCCTCCACCCAGCGGCTCTCGGTGGTCCCGGTGTCCTCGATGGCGGCGATGCGGCCGTCGCGCTCGCGCGGGTAGTAGTTGTTGGTGTCGATCACGACGACGCCCTGGGCCGCCTCGGCCAGCAGGTCCTCGGGCAGGTCGGGGATGTTCTTGAGCGGGATGGTGACCACGACGACCTCGGCCCCCCGGGCCGCCTCGGCGGCGGTGGCCGGGGTGGCGCCGGTCTCTGCGGCCAGGTCGGCCAGGGTGTGGGGGCCGCGTGAGTTGGCGACGCGTACCTCGTGGCCCAGGGCGGTCAGGCCGCGGGTGAGGTTGCCGCCGATGTTGCCCGCTCCGATGATGCCGATCCGCATGGGACCGTCCCCTTACTTCTCGTGAGGTGTGGTGCCTTCGACGCTAGGACGGCGCCCGCCGGATGACCAATGAGGATTTCCGGTGTCCGGTATCAAGAATCCTATGGTTCCGACGGGAATAGTGGAGAAATGTCAGCCCGCGGCCGGTGCGGTGCCGCGGAAGGTGCGCCGGTAGGCGGCCGGGGACACGCCCAGGGCGGTGCGCAGGTGCTGGCGCAGGGAGGCGCCGGTGGCGAACCCGACGCGGGAGGCGACCTCGTCCACGGCCAGGTCGGTGGATTCCAGCAGGTGGCGGGCGTGTTCCACGCGTTGGGCGGTGAGCCAGCGGCCCGGGCTGGTGCCGACCTCCTCGGTGAAGCGGCGGACGAAGGTGCGGCGGCTCATGCGGGCGTGCGCGGCCAGGTCGGCCAGGGACAGGGGTGTGTGCAGGTGTTCCAGGGCCCACTGGCGGGTGGCGGCGGTGCCGGTGCGGTCGGGGTCGGGGACCGGGTGCTCGATGTACTGGGCCTGGCCGCCGTCGCGCCAGGGCGGGACGACGCAGATGCGGGCGACGTGGTTGGCGACCTGGCTGCCGTGGTCGCGGCGCACCAGGTGCAGGCACACGTCCACGCCGGAGGCGGCCCCGGCCGAGGTGAGCACGTCGCCGTCGTCGACGAACAGGACGTCGGGGTCCAGGTCCACGCGGGGGAACCAGGAGCGGAAGACGTCGGTGAGCGCCCAGTGGGTGGTGGCCGGGCGCCCGTCCAGCAGTCCGGCGGCGGCCAGGACGAACGCGCCGGTGCAGATGGAGACCAGGCGGGTGCCCGGGCGCAGGCCGGTCAGGGCCGCGCGCAGCGCGGGCGAGGGGTCGCGGGCGATGCGGGCGGTGTCGAACGGGGGGATGACGACGGTGTCGGCCCAGTCCAGGAGTTCGGGTCCGTGGTCGACGGCGATGGAGAAGTCGGCGTTGGTGCGCACCGAGGGGCCGTCCAGGGCGCAGGTGCGCACCCGGTAGCGGCCGTCGGCGGCGCCGAACACCCGGGAGGGGATGCCCAGTTCGAAGGGGTAGACGCCGTCCAGGGCCAGGACGGCGACGCGGTGCGGGCGGGGTTCTGCGGCCATGGCACGATCATATCGAAAGATGGCGATCATGCCATTGTGTTCGGGGGCGGCCGCGACCAGGCTGGTTCCCATGAGTCACACGAGCGAAGAAGCGACGATGCGGGCGATCTCCCAGAGCGGGTACGGCGGCCCCGAGGTGCTGCGGGAGGTGCGCCTGCCCCGGCCGGTGCCCGGGCCGAGCCAGGTCCTGGTGCGGGTGCGCGCCGCCGGGGTCAACCCCACCGACTGGAAGCACCGGGCGTTCCCGGGGTTCGTGGACCGGCTGCCGGTGGTGCTGGGCTGGGACGTGGCCGGTGTGGTGGAGGCGGTCGGGTACGGGGTCACCCTGTTCGCGCCGGGCGACGCGGTGTTCGGGATGCTCCCCTACCCGCACGGGGTGGGCTCGCACGCCGAGTACGCGGTGGGGCCGACCCGGGCGTTCGTGCCGATCCCCGACGGGGTGGACCACGTCCAGGCCGGGGCGCTGCCGCTGGTGTCGCTGACCGCCTGGCAGGCCCTGGTGGACACCGCCGACGTGCGGCCCGGGCAGCGGGTGCTGGTGCACGCCGCCGCGGGCGGGGTGGGGCACGTGGCGGTGCAGATCGCCAAGGCCCGTGGGGCGTATGTGATCGGCACCGCCAGCGCGGCCAAGCACGGGCTGCTCAAGGAGTGGGGGGCCGACGAGGTGGTGGACTACCGGGAGGTGGACTTCACCGAGGTGGTGCGCGACGTGGACGTGGTGCTGGACCCGCTCGCCGGTGAGGTGCTGAGCCGCTCGCTGGAGGTGCTGCGGCCGGGCGGGATCGCGGTGTCGATCCTGGCGGTGACCCCCGAGCACCGGGCGAAGGCGCGGGAGCTGGGTGTGCGGGTGACCGACGTGCTGGTGGAGGCCGACCAGGCGGGGATGGCGGCCGTGGCCGACCTGGTGGAACGCGGCCTGCTGCGGGCGCACGTGCAGGAGGTGTTCCCGCTCGCGGAGGCGGCCAAGGCGCACGCGCTGGGCGAGACCGGGCACGTGACCGGCAAGCTGGTCCTGGAGGTCTGACCGGACGGAAAGGGGGGTCGCAC
>NZ_JBJJBV010000009.1:0-51415 GCF_045446735.1 Nocardiopsis protaetiae | reverse complement strand
TGAGAGAGCGAGGAGACAGCGTGACGAACGAGCCGACCGCCGAGCGGCCCACCGCGACGGCCACCCGGCGCGGCGCCCGCGGCCGGGGCCGCCGCCCCGCGGACGAGGTCCGCGCGGACGTGCTGCGCACCGTCGGGGAGCTGCTGATGGAGGAGGGCCTGGGCGGCCTGACCTTCGAGCGGGTGGCCCGGCTGTCCGGGGCCAGCAAGACCACCCTGCACAAGTGGTGGCCCTCCAGGGGGGCACTGGCGCTGGACGGCTACTTCCACGCCGTCGAACCGGCGCTGGACTTCCCCGACACCGGGGACGTGCGCGCCGACCTGCTCGCACAGATGCGCTCCTTCATCCGGATCATGACGCGCACCCCGGGGGGCCGCATCCTGACCCAGCTGGTCGGCGAGTCGCAGACCGACGCCGAGCTGTCCGCCGCCTACCGCAGGCTCTACTCCTCCCAGCGCCGCGCCCTGGCCGCCGATCGCCTGCGCCGGGCGCAGGAGGCGGGCCAGATCCGCGGGGACGTGGACGTGCGGGTGCTCATCGACCAGCTGTGGGGGGCGGTCTACCACCGGCTGCTCATCCCCGATGAGCCGGTCACCGAGGAGTTCGCGGCCGCCCTGGTCGGCAACCTGCTGGACGGCGTCGGCCCGCGGTGACGGACCCGGGGCGCGGTGACGGTCCCGGGGTGAGGGCCCCGGGGCACGGCCCGGACGGACCGGTCGGACATACTGGCCCCATGCCCGAACGCACACCCCGCCTGGAGATCGAGTACTGCACGCGCTGCCGCTGGCTGCCGCGCGCGATGTGGATGGCCCAGGAGCTGCTCACCACGTTCGAGGCCGAGCTGGGCGAGGTCGCCCTGGTCCCGGGGACCGGCGGGGTGTTCGAGGTGCGGGTCGACGGCGAGACCGTGTGGTCGCGCAGCAGCGACGCCGCCTTCACCGACGCCGCCGACATCAAGCGGCTGGTCCGCGACCGGATCGCGCCCGACCGGCGGCTGGGCCACTCCGAGCGCGGCGACTGACACGGCGCGGCGACGGACCGGGCCCGGCGACTGACACGGCGCCGCGGCATCCTCCCGAAACGGGCGCCCGGCGTCTACCGTGGGCCCATGAGCGATTCCGAGATCGACACCTCCGCCGCGCCCAGCGGCCCCGGCTGCCAGGAATGCCTGGAGGGCGGCGGCTGGTGGTTCCACCTGCGCCGCTGCGCGGCCTGCGGGCACGTGGGCTGCTGCGACAGCTCCCCGGCCCAGCACGCCACCCGGCATTTCGAGGAGACCGGGCACCCGTTCATCCAGAGCTACGAGCCGGGCGAGGTCTGGTTCTACGACTTCCGCAGCCGGGAGACCGGCAACGGCCCGGAGCTGGCGGCGCCCACCTCCCACCCCGCGGACCAGCCGACCCCGGGCCCGGCCGACCGGGTACCCGCCGACTGGATGCAGAAGCTCCACCGCTGAACCTCACCCGGTCCCGGGGCGGGCGCGGGCGCGCAGGCGCGAGGCCAGCAGGCGCACCGCGCCCGCGATGACCGCCACGTTGAAGACCATCTGGACGATGACCAGCCCGCGCGCCCACTGCCCCTGGGCGTGGATGTCGCCGTAGCCGACGGTGGCCAGGGTGGTGAGGGCGAAGTAGAGGGCGTCGGTGCGGGTCTCCAGCCCCGCGAACTCCCCGGGCAGGACCAGCGCCACGCCGTGGTCGGCGAGGGCGAAGAGCGCGATCCCGGAGGCGGCGAGGAGGATCGGCGGGCGCAGGGGCAGGGCGGCCGGGTCCTCGCGCGCCTGGAGGAGGGACGCCCGGAGCACCGACCGGCAGATGAGGGCGAGCCCGACGGCCAGGGCCGCCCAGCGCGCCCACACCTGCCAGGAGTCGCCCACGAGCTCGAAGGGGACGACGTAGTAGAGCACGCCAATCAGGGCGACCTCGCCCGCCAGGACCGCGCGGTCCCACCGGCGCGGGGCAGGGGTCCGTCCGCTCTCGATGACCATGACCCACAGTCATAACACGGACACGGCGTGCTTTCCCGGTGGTCAGCGCAGGGCCGCGCGGCGCTCCAGGATCTGGAGCACCCTCTCGTACCAGCGCAGGTTCTCCTCCTCCAGCGTGATGCCGCGGAGCAGGGTGAGGTAGGGGCCGATCCGCTCGGCACCGGCCAGGTGCTCCTCTTCGGTGCGCCCCTCCAGCAGGCGCTCGCGCAGGCGCAGGTAGTGGCCCAGGCGGGCGCTGGACCAGGCGGTGCGCTCGGTGACGGCGGTGCGCACCGCGTCGGTGTCCCCCGTGTCCACCGCCTGCACCTGGACCATGAGCTCGTCGCGGATGGCGATGTGCCGCGGCGGGCGGGCGGTGAAGGCGCGCAGCTCCTCGTGTCCGCGTTCGGTGAGGGTGAAGACGCGCTTGTCGGGCCTGCGCTCCTGGCGGACCACGGTCGCCTCGATGAGGTCCTCGCCCTCCATCCGCTCCAGCTCGCGGTAGATCTGCTGGGGGGTGGCCATCCAGAAGTTGCCGACCGAGGAGTCGAAGATCTTCGTCAGGTCGTAGCCGGAGGCCGGACCCTCCAGCAGGGCGGCCATGACGGCGTTGCGCAGTGCCATGGGGCCACTGTAGCGCCGAGCGCGGAATATTCGCCTTGTTGACCAATCACCTCGTTCAGCACCGTGGCCGTGTACAGGTCGGCCCGAGGGTGTTAGTGTCCCGTTTCATATTCAACTTGTTGACTAAGGAGTGTGCGCCGTGGGGACCTTCCGCGAAGCCGTCGAGGCCCGCGACACCGACGCCGTCGCCGGCCTGCTCGCCGACGACGTCGTCTTCACCAGCCCGGTCGCGTTCAAGCCGCACCACGGCAAGGCCGTCACCGCCGCCATCCTGCGCGCGGTGCTGCGGGTGTTCGAGGACTTCCGCTACGTCGGCGAGTACACCTCCGCCGACGGCCGCGAGCACGTGCTGCGGTTCCGGGCCTCGGTGTCGGGCAGGGAGGTGGAGGGCTGCGACCTGCTCCACTACGACGGGGACGGCCGGATCGACGCCTTCACCGTCATGGTCCGCCCGCTGTCGGGCCTCCAGGCCCTGGCCGACGCCATGAACGCGCAGTTCGACCGGATCTACGCGGAGGCCGCGGCCGCGGAGTGAGCGGAACGGCGTCGCGCCCGGCGGGGTGCGGCGCCTAATCTCGAAGGCGTGACGATCGCACTCGCAACGACCGATCCCGCGACCGCGGCCGGCCGGATCCGCACCGTCCTGGGCGAGGGTCCCGTCCTGGTCCTGACCGGGGCCGGCGTCTCCACCGACTCGGGCATCCCCGACTACCGCGGGCCCGGCTCCCCGCCCCGCACCCCCATGACCTACCAGCAGTTCGTGGGCGACGCGGCCTTTCGCCGCCACTACTGGGCGCGCAACCACGTCGGCTGGCGGCACGTGCACCGCACCCGGCCCAACGACGGCCACCGCGCGCTGGCCCGGCTGGAGGCCGCCGGGGTCGTCTCGGCGGTCATCACCCAGAACGTCGACACCCTGCACGAGGCGGCGGGCAGCCGCTCCGTGATCGACCTGCACGGCCGCTACGACCGGGTGGTGTGCCTGGAGTGCGCCGCCGTGGTCCCCCGCGACCGGTTGGCCGAGCGGCTGACCGCGCTCAACCCCGGGTTCACCGGCGGGGTGGACGACATCGAGATCGCCCCCGACGCCGACGCGGCGCTGTCGGCCACCGAGGACTTCCGGGTGGCCGACTGCGCCGACTGCGGCGGCATGCTCAAGCCCGACATCGTGTACTTCGGCGAGAACGTGCCGCCCGCGCGGGTGCGCCGCGGGTACCGGCTGGTGGAGGAGGCCGCGGCGCTGCTGGTCGTCGGCTCGTCGCTGACCGTCCTGTCGGGGCGGCGGTTCGTCAAGGCCGCCGCCGACCGCCACCTGCCGATCGCCATCGTCAACCGGGGCGCCACCCGCGGCGACGCGCTGGCCGACCTCACCGTGGACGCGGGCTGCTCGGAGGTGCTCACCGCCCTCGCCGATTCCTACACCGGCTGAGGGCGGGCGGGCCGGGGCCTCCCGGCCCGCCTCGTTCGGGCCCCGGGGAGTCAGGGGGGTCAGGGGAAGGCGGTGAGCCGGGCGATGTCGTTGCCCGGCCCGGCCGTGTCCCCGGTCCCGTTGATGATGTGCGCGATGGTCCCGGTGCCGCCCAGGGACACCGTGGTGAGGCAGTGGAAGCGGACGCCCCCGGTCTCGGGCACCAGGAACGCCCGGTCCGAGACCACCGACGGGTCGGCGCTGAAGAAGCAGTAGGAGCCCACGCCCCAGGCCTCGTGGGCGGTCACCCCGGCGGTGACCATGTAGGAGGCGAAGCCCCGCCGGTCGCCGTCCATCCACGCGGCCTGGTCCGGCGGGTCGTAGGGCATCTCGCTCTGGAAGAAGTACGTGCGCCCGTGGTTCCCGTTCCACACCGTCTGGTGCCACTGGTAGTGCTCGACGAACAGGCCGTAGACCGTGACGTGGTCGCCGCCCACCACCAGCCCCTCGGCGGCGGTGTTGAGGTCCCAGCCGATGCCGTCGCCGTGGTCGCCGCGCCACAGCCACAGGTGGTCGCCGATGACGTGGTGGCTGTTGATGACCAGGCTGCGCTGCGCCCGGCCCACGTGCGCCCCGCCGATGCGGAAGAACACGTCGTGCAGGGAGGTCGGGTCGGCGGAGTGGTCGGCCGAGGAGCCGTCCGGGCCGACCCGCATGAGTGCGAAGGTGTCGGTCTCCCCGGCGTCGATGAGCAGCCCGGCGATGCGGACGCCGTCGACATCGGCGACCTCCACGGCGATGATCCCGCCGTCGGGGACGAGGGTGGCCAGGCCCAGGCCGAGCACGATGGTGCCCGGGGCGGTGACCTCCAGGGTCGCGTCCAGCCGGTACACGCCGGGGGTGATGAGGAGGTGGCGCCCGGCGGCCAGGGCCGCGTTCATCTCGGCGGCGCCGTCGCCGGGCCGGATGACCGTGAACTCCTCCAGCGGGACCGAGGTGCCCTCGGGCGCCCCCGACTCCCAGGTGGTGCCGCGGGTGTCGGTGCGCAGGGCGGGGGCGAACACGTGGAAGGCGCCGTCCCCGTCGACGTACAGGAAGGGCTTCTCGCGGACGACGGGGCTCTCGTCCACGGCCACGTGCGGCGGGTCCGGGAAGGTGTTGCCGGGCGCGCCCTCGGTGCCGACGAACACCATGTTGTAGTTGGCGCCGTTCCAGCCGCCGGCCAGGTGGGAGTCGCGGGTCAGCCACTGCTGCTGGCTGCCCGACTCCACCCGGCCGTCGATGCGGCAGTCGGCCATGAACCCGCCGCTGGACCAGCCGCCGTCGTCCAGGACGAGGTCGCCGCGCAGGTGCATGCGGCGGTAGGGGGAGGCCTGGGAGACGGCCCAGCGGTCGAACCCGGCGCTGGGCTCGACGGCCAGGTTCTCGGCCGCGCGCCAGAAGTTGTGGGTGGCGTTGCCGTCGAACCAGTCGGCCTCCACGTGCACCTGGCCGTTGATGACGACGTCGCCGGGCAGCAGGCCGAGCCCGGCGATCTGCGTGTAGTAGCCGATGTTGGCGTCCACCTGGTAGGTGCCGGGCAGGAACAGCAGCGCGTCCCGGTCCGGCCCGAACTGGGCGGTCTCCTGGCGGGTGAACACCGTGTCCAGGTGGGCCTGGATCTCGGCGGCGGGCGTGGACGGGTCGAAGATCCGAACGTTGGGTCCCAGATCGGGCAGCTCGCGGACGGTCGGCTCCTGGGGTGCGGCGTCGGACGCGGGGTCGGCGCTCGCGGGGGCGCAGGCCCCCGAGAGCAGGGCTCCGGCGGAGAGCGCCGACGTGGTGGCGATGAAGCCCCGGCGCCCCAGGGCGGGGCGTCGGGCGGCGGGAGACTCCATGGTCGCCTCTCTGTCGGGGGGTCCTCGGGGGGCGAGGGGGCGGCCGGGCCGGAGGTGCGGTGTGACCCGGATCTCCCCCTCGCCGCCGGACGCTACCCACTGAACACTCGTTAAGCAAGAGCCCTTCGGGCGAAAAAGACGGCGGACGGTGTCCGGATGGACACCGTCCGCCATGCGGATCGCGGCGGGGACCTCAGTCGAGTCCGGCCAGGAAGTCCAGCAGGGCCGCGTTGACCTCCTTGGGCCGCTCCTGCTGGGTCCAGTGGCCGCAGCCCGGCAGGGTGACGTCCCCGCGCAGGTCCGGGACGATCGCCGAGAGCACCGACCGCAGCTCCGGCACCCCGCGCATGGCCAGGACCAGGTCCATCGTGCCCACCACGTACAGGCCGGGCACGTCGATGGTGCGGCCCTGGAACGGGGACATCAGCCCCTGGTTGGCCTCGATGTTGCGGTACCAGTTCAGCGGCCCGGTGTAGGCGTGCTCCCCGTGCAGGGCGTGTTCGCGGGCGAAGGCCTGGACGTCCTCCTCGGTGAGCCAGCCGGGCAGCGACTCCGGCTCGGGCAGGCTGTCCACCGCCGTCGTCCCCTCGGGGACCATCCACACCTGCGGCTCATCGATGTGGGGGTTGTCGCCGGAGGCGCCCACCAGGATCCGCCGCAGGAACCGGGCCGGGTCGGCGGCCATCTCCGCGTCGGCCCGGCCCGGCTCCTGGAAGTAGACCTGGTAGTAGCCCTCGCCGTAGATGTGCCGGGTCACCGAGGGCGGCGGCATCATCGCCGGGGGCGCCGGCGGCACGCTCAGGCCGACCACGCCTCGCACCAGGTCCGGGCGCAGGAGGGCGGTGGCCCAGGCGACCGGGGCGCCCCAGTCGTGGCCCACCAGGACGGCCTTCTCCTCCCCCAGCGCGGCGATGAGCGCGACCACGTCGCCCACCAGGTAAGGCAGCGCGTACGCCGACACGTCCTCGGGGCGGTCGCTGCGGCCGTACCCGCGCTGGTCGGGGGCGACGACCCGGTACCCGGCCCCGGCCAGCGCGGCGAACTGGTGCCGCCAGGAGTACCAGCTCTCGGGGAAACCGTGCAGGAGCAGCACCAGCGGGCCGCTTCCCTGTTCGGCGATGTGCAGGCGGACGCCGTTGACCTCGACGTCCCGGTGCTCCACGTTCATCGTCCGCTCCTCGGTCGGTTCGGGGGGTCACGGCCACGCTACCGACCGGTATGCGGGCGGGTCGACCGTCCCTGTGGACAAGGTGCGAACGTTTTCGGACGCATCGGCGAAAGACAGGAAAGAAGGGGGAAACCCCGGCGGCGGTAATCCCCTCCGCCCCGCGAGGGACTACTTCCCCGAGACTCCGATGACGGCGAAGGAGACCGATGAGGACCGACAGGGCCGATGCCCCGCCCACCGACCGGTTGGCGGACCTCTATGACAGCTACCACGCCAGGATCCTGGCGTTCTGTCTCCTGCGCGCCGACGAGACGGTGGCCGAGGAGGTGGCCAGCGAGACGTTCGTGGTCGCCTGGCGCAAGCTGTCCGCCATCCCGGACCCGCCGCTGCCCTGGCTGCTGGGGGTGGCCCGCAACCTGCTGCGCAAGCAGTACGGCGCCCGGATGCGCCGGGAGACCCTGCTGCGGCGGCTGGCCGAGCTGACCGACCGGCGCGACACCCAGGACTGGGACGTCGCCGAACGCTTCGTGCTGCGGGAGAGCGCCGTCCGGGCGCTGAGCGAACTGTCCGAGAGACACGTGGAGGCGCTGACCCTGGTCGCCTGGAACGGGCTGTCCCCAGCCGAGGCGGGCCGGGTGGTCGGCTGCTCGGCCGGGACCTTCTCGGTCCGCCTGCACCGCGCCCGCCGCGCCCTGGCCAAGGAGCTGGAGGCGCTGGAGGGCTCCGCGGCCCGCCGCGGGCACAAGGACCGCTCCCCCGATCCGCGCCCACCGGGACCCCGCACCCCAGGCCACCCGATCACCCGCACCGTGCACCAGGAGGCACGATGATCCAGGAAGACATCCTCGACACCCTGAGGGCACTGGAGCCCGCGGCCCTGCGCGAGCGCGCCGAGGAACTCAGCCGGGCCGACCGGGACCGGGTCCTGGAGCGGGCGCGGGCGGCGGGCGGGCGGCGGGCGTTCCTGCGCGCCGCCGCCGACCGCCGCTGGCGGCTGCCGGTGACGGTGGGCGCGCTGGCCACCGCGACCGCGGTCGCCGCCGCGCTGTTCGTGTACTCCCCCGGGCAGCGGATCGTCCCCGGTGAGGCGGGCGGCGCCGACGTGCAGCACAACGGGGTGGAGGCCCCCGCCTACGCCGACGCGCGGGAGCTGTTCGCGGCCGCCGCCGAGGCCGCCGCGGCCGAGGAGGTGGAGCCGACCGGCTTCTGGTACGTGCGCACCCGGGAGCACCGGCCCGCCGACGCGGTGGTGCACGTGGAGAGCGGATACGAGGTCTACCAGGACTTCACCGAGGAGCGCTGGGAAGAACTGGGCGGGGAGTTCCGGTCCCTGAACAACCTCAACCTGGACACCGAGACCACCTTCCCCGACGAGGCGGACCGGCGGGCCTGGGAGGAGGCGGGCTCGCCCGAGCTGAGCCACACCACCCCGGCGAGCACCGGGTACCGGGGGGAGAGCCTCCACATGCTCGGTGTGTACACCTCCGAGCTGCTGGAACTGCCCGGCGACGCCGCGGGGCTGGAGGAGCTGGTCCGCGAGAAGTGGCGGACCGGGGTGGACCAGGGCGGGAGCACCGAACCGGGCACGGAGGTGGACTACGACGCGTACCTGAGGGAGCTCTTCGCCGACACGGTCACCGGCCCGCTGCGCGGCGACACCCGGGGGGCGTTCTTCACCCTGGCCGCGGACCTGGAGGGGGTCCGGCTGGTCGGCCCCGAGGAGGACCCGCTCGGGCGGGCGGGCTACCGGGTGGAGGTCCCCTTCGCACTCGCCCCCGAGGACGAGGAGCTGACGGCCTACTGGATCATCGACCCCGAGACCGGAACGCTGCTGAGCGAGCACCGCGGCGGGGGCCGGGTCTGGGTGGCCTACGAGGAGGCCGGGTTCGTCGAGGAGATCGGCGAGCCGGCGGTGCCCGTCGACTACGTCGACCTGTACGGGGAGTGAGGGATGCCCCGCCCCCGCGGCCGCGGTCCGTCCCCGCTTCCCCAGGGGGCGGACCCCGGCCGCCGATCACCGCGGGCGGACCGGTACGGGGCACCGCGGGCGCGGTGTGAAGGCCACCGGCAGGCGGTCCGGGCCGCCCGCCCACGGGGAGGGTCTGCGATCCGGTGCGGGCGGGACCGCCCGCAGGTCCGGCAGGTCCTCCAGGGCCGTCTCCACCGCGGCGGCGGCGATGGCCGCCGCGACCCGGGGGGCGGGGTGCGGGCAGCGCCGTTCCCCGTGGCCGAAGAAGATCCCGGGCCGCTCCCGCGCGGCCCGCGGGGCGTCGGTGCCCGCGGCCGCCAGCCCCAGCACGAGCAGGTCGCCGCGGCGGATCCGGCGGCCGCCCAGGTCGCAGTCCTGCACCGCCCAGCGGCCGACGGCGTTGCGGGCGGGGGTGTCCCGCCACAGCACCTCCCGGAGGAACTCCGGGACGGTGGTGCGCCCCGCGGCCAGCGCCGCCGCCGGGCCGTCGCCGGCCAGGGCCAGGCGCAGGGTGGTGGCGATCCAGTCGGCGGTGGCGGCCTGGCCGTAGACCAGCATCAGCAGCAGGTCCAGGGCGGGTTCGGCCGGGTGCGCCCGCGGCCGGGCGGCGGCGAGCCGGGAGGGCGGGTCGGCGCGCGGCAGGCGCCGGCGGTCCACGACCAGTTCCGTGAGGCGGCCGTGCAGGCGGCGGCGGGCCGGGACGGCCCCGGGCCCGGTGCCCGCCGCGGCGAACAGGTCGGCCGGCGGGGGCGGGTCGTCCTCCAGGCCGCACAGGCGGGCGAACACCCGGGCCGGGACGTGCCGGGCGTAGTCGGTGACCAGGTCGGCGCCGCCCGCCGCGGCGAAGGCCCCGATCCGCTCCCGGGACACCCGCAGCGCCAGGTCGCGCAGGTCGGTCCCGTCGACGGCGGCCAGGGCGTCGCCGATCGCGTCGGCCCGGGCGCCGCCGTCCTCGCCGAACAGCACCGGCGGTGACCACAGCACGTGTTCCAGCACCGGGTGGCCGGGGCCGACCCGGTCCCAGAGGTTCCAGCGGCGGTGGTCCCGGGAGAACCACTCGGGCCGCCCCATCACCTGCCGCAGCTCGCGCACCCCGGAGACGAACCAGGCGGGGACGTCCCCCTCCAGCAGGACCGGGGCGACCGGGCCGAGCGCGCGCAGCCGGGCGTACAGGCCCGGGACGTCCCGGCGGGCACCGGATCCGTACATGCGGGGCGCGTCGGCGTGGTCGGGCGAGGGCGGCGGCGGGCCGCTGCTCGCCGGGACCGCGGCCGGGGCCGGGGCCGGGGCGCCGAGCGCCTCCCGCCACCAGAGCGGGTCGGCCGCGTTCACGAGGCGATCCCCGCGCCCGCACTCGCACCCGCGCCCGCGGTGACCGGTCCGGCAGCGGCGACCAGGGGCCGCGGGACCAGGACGCCGACGCCGAGTCCGCCCTGCCGGGAGACCCCGAAATCCACCCCGAACCGGTGGCGGGCGGCGATGAGGCCGACCACCGCCAGCCCGGTGCGGCCCCCGTCCAGGGTCTCCAGCCCGCCCGGGGTGCGGACGCGGGCCCGGGCGGCCTCGCGTTCGCGGCGGCCCATCCCCGGTCCGGCGTCCTCCACGTACAGCAGGACCCCCTCCGCGTCCTCCTCCACCCGGACGAGCACCTCGGCGTCGGGTCCGGAGAAGGCGGCGGCGTTGTCGAACAGCTCGGTCAGGACGCGGGCCAGCGGTTCGGCGGCCGGGCCGAGCACCTCCACGCCCTCGGCGCCGCGGGCGCGCACCCGCCGGTGGGCGCCGATCCGGCGGGTGGCCCGGCGCAGCACCTCGGGCAGGGCGACGGTGCCGGTGTCGCGGCGGCCCAGGCCGCCGCCGGCGAGGGTGACCAGGGTGTCGGCGGTCCGGACGGTGCGGGCCAGGACCCGGCCCGCCTCCACCAGGTCCTCGCGGACCTCGGGGCGGTCGCCGTGGGTCTCCCGCAGGGTGCTCAGGTGCTCGGCCGCGGTCTCCAGCCCGGCGCGCAGGCGGGCGCCGCAGGCGGCGGTGGCGGCCAGGACGGTGTCGGTGCGGCGGGCGGCGGTCAGCAGTTCGCCGCGGACGTGGTCGGTCAGGCGGGTCAGGGCGTCGTCGATGGGCCGGTGCCCGGTGGGGGTGGGCGGCGGGTCGGCGGCCCGGGCCGCGGCGCACCGGTCGGCGCGGATGCGGGCGGTGAGCAGCGGCAGCCAGGTGCGGTGCAGATCGGTGATCCGCCGTTCGCAGCGGCCGATGAGGGCCCGGGCGTGCTCGGCCCGGCGGGCGGACAGGTCGAGTTCGCCGCCGACGGCGCGCAGCAGCCGGTCCAGGGCGGCGTGCCGGACCGGGGGGTGTGCGGCCAGGATCTCTCCGGCGGTGCGTCCGGCGCGCACGCCCTCGGCCAGGGTGGGCAGGAGGTGGTCGGCCAGCAGGGCGGCCTCGTGTTCGAGGGTGTCGCCCGCGGCCTGGGCGCGGATGCGCCCGTCCCGGACCACCCGGACGGCGGCGGCGCGGTGGGCGGCCACGGCGACGGCCGCGCACAGGGCTGCGCCGAGCACTCCGACGACCGCGGCGACCAGGGGGCGGTCGCGGTCGCCGACCACCGCCACCGACCACGACCAGGCGGGGACGACGAGGACGGCGGTGGCCAGGAGGGCGATGAGGGCCTGGTGGGCGGGGTGGGGGGAGGTGCGGATCCGGTCGCGGGAGTCGGTCGACATGGGGTCCTCGGGTCGAACGGCACGGGGGTCCCGCCGCGCGTTCGGCTGGCCACGGCGCTCGCCGGGGAACGCGCGGTCGGACGATTTTCACGGTAGACCACATTCGACCGCAGTGCGGCCCTTCCGGAAAAAGGAGTCCCCGCCTTTTCGGCGGGGATACTCCCAGCTCATCCCGGGTTGGCCGAGACGAATTCGCTTTTTATCCGGACAATGCATTCTTTGGTGCGCGCGTTTGTCCGGTGATTCTCCGTGCCCCTCAGGGGAGGAATAGGACGAGCGCCGCGATGACCGCGACCGCCAGCGCCGTGTTGCCGATCGCCGAGGCCCGGCGGGTGGACACCGCCCGGTCCTGTCCGCTCGGGGGCAGCCCCGGCAGGCGCAGGACGACGAAGGCGACCGCCGCGGCGCTCAGGGCGGTCAGCAGGTACCAGAGGGCGACCGGGACGACCGTCCAGGTGACGACGACCAGGCACAGCGGGACGAGGAAGCCCAGTGAGGCCGTGCGGGAGGCCGCGTCCCACCGGTCGACGAGGCGGTTGCGCTCGGTTCCCGGGAGGGCGGACAGCAGGAGGGACACGGCGGCGAACGCCCACCACAGGCACAGGGCGGCGCTGATGATGACGGGGATCAGGTCGGGGTTCATCACCACTCCTTTCCGGTGAGCAGCTCGACGGCCCGCTCCTCGACGGCGGCGGTGGTGTTGGAGAGCACGACGACGGCCCGGTCGGCCTCCCGGTCCAGGGCCAGCATGGTGGTGAACCCGCCGGTGCCGCCGTTGTGCCAGGTCACCTCGGTGCCGTCGACGTCGGTGGTCATCCAGGCGTAGCCGATGCGGTCCTCGCCGTCGGGCCACCGCGGCTCCAGGGCGGCCGTGCCGGGGGCGGTGCCGTCGAGCAGGGCGCGGGCGAAGCGCTCCATGTCGGCCGGGGTGGAGCGGACCCCGCCGGCGGGCGCGTAGGCCATGGCCAGCCAGGGCGCGGCGGTGCGGCCGCGCTCGGTGTGCCCGAGGGTGGCGCCGGCGGGCAGGTCCGCCGCGGTACGGGGCAGGTAGGTGTCGTCCATGCCGAGCGGGTCCAGGAGGCGTTCGCGCAGCAGGTCCGGGTAGTCGGTCCCGGTCGCCTCGGCCAGGGCCAGGCCCAGTACGGCGAAGCCCAGGTTGGAGTAGTGGGACTCGCCGCGGTCGGTGAGGTCTGCGGCGCGGGCCTGCTCCAGGAGGGTGTCCTCGTCGTAGCGGTAGGGGTCGCGGCCGAGGTAGTTGACGGCGACGGTGGAGCTCACGACGTCCTGCGGGCGGGTGGACAGGCGGGGCAGGCCGGAGCGGTGCGAGGCCAGTTCGGCCAGGGTGACGTCGGCGGCCGGGGCGTCGCCGAGGTCGAGCAGGTCGCCGAGCGGTGTCTCCTCGGTGACCTCGCCGCGCTCGATCGCGTCGGCCAGCAGCAGGGAGGTCATGGTCTTGGCGATGGAGCCGATCTCGAAGTCGGTGTCCGCGTCGGCGCCGAAGTGGGCGAAGGCGGTGTCGTCGCCGTCGACCTCGACGACGCCGAGCAGGTCGCGGGGCCCGTCGGCGTACAGGTCGCGGGCGCGGTCGAGCAGCTCCGGATCGCCGGTCTCGGCGGTGGACAGCGTCGGGACGCGCGGGGCGACCGCGATGCCCAGGGCGATGACCAGGAGGGCGGCCAGGCAGGCCGCCGCGATGGTCCGGGTGCGCATGGGTCTCCTCCTTCGTGTCTGGGGGCTTCGTGCCGGGGGCTTCGTCGTCAGGGCGTCCCTCCCGCGGCGGCGAGGATCGCCAGGAGCGGGATGAGGCGTTCGGGCGGGACCGCGTAGTGGCCGCGGCGGACGGCGACCAGCCATCCGGCGGCGACCAGCAGGTTGACGTGGTGGTAGATCTGGCCGGTCGTGCCGAAGTCGGAGCGTTCGGCCAGGGCGGCGACGGTGCCGGTGCCCTGCCAGACCGCCTGGAGCAGCTGGAGGCGGACCGGGTGCCCCAGGGCGTCCAGGACGGCGGCGCGGCGGGACCAGTCCTCCGCGGCCAGCCGCTCGGCGGGCAGCCCGCTCTGCCATTCGACGGCCCCCCCGCCGGTGTCCACGACCCCGGCGAAGACCACGCCTCCGGTGCCGGTGACGTGCTGTTTCAGGGCGTTGAGGGCGAAGAACGGGTCGCCGTCGGCGGCGGTGTCCTGCGCGCGCCCGGCCGTGCCGCGCGTCTCCAGCGCGGCGATCCTGGCCTCCAGGTCGGCCAGGCGCTGTTCGGTCGTCTTCTTCTCTGCCACCCCGCCAGCGTATCAAAAGATCCGTAATTACGTAATTCCGGATAAAGGCCCGGATCACCCGGTCTTTGCCGGATGCGGGAGAACCCCTGGCATGCCGCTGACCGCGACCGGCACATCATGTAGGGGCGGAGCGCGGACCTGCGCTTTCCGCCACGTCCGAGGGGCCGGCGCACGGACCCGTGCGATCCCGGTCGGTGAGGAGACGAGATGCGCGCAGAGTCACCCAACGGATGGCAGTTCTTCGCCGCGACCCTGCTGATCGTCATAGGGTCGGTCAACGTCATCCAGGGGCTGGTCGCCCTGTTCACGCCGGACTACTACATGGTCGGCGGCACGGAGATGCTCGTCATGGGCTACGGCGCCTGGGGCGTCCTGCTCGGCCTGTGGGGCGTGGTCCTGATGGCCGCGGGTCTGTCCCTGCTGTCCGGCAGCACCTGGGCCCGGGTGTTCGCCATCGTGCTCGCCAGCCTCAACGCGCTGGCCCAGTTGGCGTTCGTCGTGGCCATGCCGGTCTGGTCGATGGTCGCCATCGCCATCGACATCCTGGTGATCTACGGACTGACCGCCGGGTGGCCGAGCCGGTCCGCGCAGGAGGACACCATGATGGCCCCCTCCGAGCGCGCGGCCTACAAGAGCGGACACCGGGCCGCGCACGAGGCCCCGCGGCCGACCCGCTCCCCGGAGCAGACCACGGAGCACGGGCAGCCCACCGGCTGACGGAACGCACCCGGAACACACGAGAGAAGGGGGCGCGCCCGTGCGGGCGCGCCCCCTTCCCCGTCCGTCAGGCCGCGGCGGCGCGCACCGCCGACGCCAGCCGGTCGCGCAGCACGGCGAACCCCGGTTCGGCCCGGGGGTCCGGGCTGTGCGGCAGGTCGGAGGGCTCGTCCAGGACGATCCGCCCGGGTCGGGCGCTGAGCACCACCAGGCGGGTGCCCAGCCGGACCGCCTCGTCGACGTCGTGGGTGATGGACACGATGGTCTTGCCGGTGGCCGACCACAGGGCCCGCACCTCGTCCTGGAGCCGCTCCCGGGTGAGCGCGTCCAGGGCCCCGAAGGGCTCGTCCATGAGCAGGACCCCCGGGTCCGGGGCCAGGGCGCGGGCGATCGCCACGCGCTGGCGCATCCCGCCGGACAGCTCGTAGGTGCGCATCCGCCCGGCGTCGGCCAGCCCCACCTGGGCCAGCCGCTCCGCGGCGACCTCCCGGCGGCGCTCCCGCGGCACCCCGGCGGTGCGCAGCCCGAACTCGACGTTGGCCCGCACGGTCAGCCACGGGAACAGGTTCGGCTGCTGGAAGACCATGCCCCGGTCCGGGCCCGGGCCCCGCACCGGCGCGCCGCCGACCGCGATGTCCCCGCGGGTGGGCCGCAGGAACCCGGCGATCAGCCGCAGCAGGGTGCTCTTGCCCGAGCCCGAGGGGCCCACCACCACGAGGTGCTCCCCGGCGGCCAGGGTCAGGTCGATCCCGTCCAGGGCGGGCACCGGGCCGGAGCCGCCCCGGTACTCGTGCCCGACCCCGGCCAGCACGAGGGCGTCGTCAGTCGAGGGCACCGGCGATCCCCTCCGTCGCCAGGGCCTCCTCGAAGGCCGAGAGTTCGGGCGCGGTGTCGATCTCCCCCTGGGCGGCCAGGAACTCCGCGGTCAGGTGCAGGTACTCGGCCAGGCGGCCGGGGGCGTCGGCGGTGCCCAGGTAGTCGGCGGAGGCCTGCTCCTCGGCGGACAGGAACACGAGCTGGTCGATCTGCTCGGCCGCCTCCTCCTCGGTCAGCCCCAGCTCGGCGGCGATGGCCGCGGCCGCGGCGGGGGTGTCCTCGCGCAGCAGCGCCACCGCCCGGTCCTGCTGCCCGACCCAGGCGGCCAGGGCGTCGGGGTAGGTGTCGGCGAAGGCCGTGGAGACCACCGCCAGGTCGGCGGTGACCTTGCCGCGTTCGGCCAGCTCGCCGCTGGTGACGACCGCGTGCCCGCCGGACGCGTACAGCTCGCCCAGCACCGGATACCAGACGAAGGCGGCGTCGACGTCGCCGCGCTGCCAGGCGGCCTGGATGTCCTGGGGCTCCAGGTCCAGCAGCTCCACGTCGTCGACGCTCAGCCCGGCCTCGTCCAGGGCGGCGATGAGGTGGTAGTGGGTGGTGCTGGCGAAGGGCACCGCGACGGTGCGCCCCTCCAGGTCGGCGACCTCGTCGATGCCCTCGACCGCGACCAGCGCCTCGTTCTCGCCGATGACGTTGTGGATCCAGGGCACCTGGTAATCGATGTCCAGGGGCGCGGACAGGCCGCGGGTGACCGGGGCGCTGCCCGCCAGGGCGATGTCGAGCTCCCCGGCGAGGAAGGCGGTGTTGACGTCGCCGCCGGAGTCGAAGCGGCTCCACACGATCTCGGTGTCGGGCAGCGCCTCCTCCAGCCACCCCTGGTTCTTGACGACGAGGTCGCCGTTGGGGATGGACTGGTAGCCGATGCGCAGCTGCGCCGGGACGCCGTCGGCCGGGTCGGGGCCGGGGTCGTCGCCGCCGCAGGCCGTGGCGGTCAGGGAGAGGGCGAGCGCGGCGAGGGCGGCGGCGGTCTTGAGGGGACGGTTCACGGTTCTTCTCCAGGGGGATGTCAGGTGCGCCCGCGCCAGGGGGCGACGGTGCGGTCGAGCGCCATCAGCAGCCGGTCGATGAGCAGGCCGGACAGGCCGATCACGATGAGGCCGAGGATGACGACGTCGGTGTGGTTGAAGCGCTGGGCCTCGCGGATCATGCCGCCGATGCCGGGGACCCCGTTGACGGTCTCGGCCGCCACCACGGAGGTGTAGGCGACGCCGACGGCGATGCGCACGCCCGTGGTGATCTCGGGCAGGGAGTGCGGCAGGACCACCCACAGGGCCTGCTGCCAGGGCCGGGCGCCCAGGGAGCGGGCGGCGTTGAGGTGGTCGGGGTCCACGCCGCGCACGGCGTCGGCGGTGGCCACGGCGACCGGGGGCAGGGAGGCGATGACCAGCAGCCAGATCTTGGGTTCCTCGCCGATGCCGAACCAGATCACCAGCAGGCTGAGGTAGGCGAGCGGGGGCAGGGTGCGCACGAACGTGACGAGGGGGCCGAGCATGGCGCGCACGGCCGGGACGAGTCCGATGAGCAGGCCCAGCAGGACGCCGCCCAGGGTGCCCCAGGCGCTGCCGACGAGGATGCGGCGCAGGCTGGTGAGCAGGTGTTCGCCCAGGCTGTGGCCGCTGTAGCCGTCGGTGCTCGTGGCGACCGCCTGTGCCCAGACGGCGCCCGGGGAGGGCAGGACCACGGGCGGCCAGATCTGGGCGCGGGCCACCGCCCACCACAGCAGGAGGAGGCCGCCCACGGACAGGGCGCGCAGGCCCAGGGCGCGCCACCGGGGCGGGCGGTCGCGGTCGCGCCGGGAGGCGGACGGCGCGGCGGGGGCGGGCGGGGCCTCGGTGAGAGCGCTCACGGGGCGGCCTCCGCGGAGGTGGCGGCCGGGTCGGCGGCGAGGCCGGTCGGGTCGGCGGGGGCGTCGGCGGAGGGGCGGGCCGGTTCGGCGGCCAGGCGGGGCAGCACGTACTCGCCCACGCGGTAGGCCTCCTCCAGGTGCGGCCACCCGGAGAGGATGAACTCGTCCACGCCCGCGGCGCGGTACTCGCGGATGCGCTCGGCCACCTGGTCGTGGTCGCCCACCAGCGCGGTCCCGGCGCCCTCGCGGACCAGGCCCACGCCCGCCCACAGGTTCGGGGAGACCTCCAGGGCGCGCACGTCGCCGGTGAGGCCGCCGGTGCGCAGGGAGTTCATCCGGGCCTGCCCGGTGGAGTCCATCCGGGCGTAGTACTTCTCCATCGCCGCGACCCGGTCCGGGCCCATGCCCTCCAGCAGGCGGGCCGCCTCGCGCCAGGCCTCGTCCTCGGTGTCGCGGGTGATGACGTGCAGGCGGATGCCGAAGCGCGGGGAGCGCCCCTGCTCGGCGGCCAGGCCGCGGACCCGGGCGACGCGCTCGGCGATCATGCCGGGGGTCTCGCCCCACATGAGGTAGGAGTCGGCGCGGCGGGCGGCGACCCGCTCCGCGGCCGGGGAGGCGCCGCCGAAGTAGATGTCCGGGGCGGGCTCCAGGGGGCGGTCGCCCCACCCCTCCACCCGGTAGTGGTCGCCGCGGTGGTCGAAGCTCCCCCCGGCGAAGGAGCGGCGCAGCACGGCGAGGAACTCGTCGGTGCGGGCGTAGCGCTCGTCGTGGCCCAGGGTGTCGCCGTAGGCGCGCTGCTCGACCGGGTCGCCGCCGGTGACGATGTTGAGCAGCAGGCGGTTCCGCGAGACGTCCTGGAAGGCGCGGGCCTGCTGGGCGGCGAGGGTGGGCAGCACGAACCCAGGGCGGAAGGCGACCAGGAAGCGCAGGGTGTCGGTGTGCTGGGCCAGGGCCGCGCAGGTGATCCAGGGGTCGGGGCAGCCGGCCCCGGTGGGGGTGAGCGCGGCGTCGAACCCGGCGGCCTCGGCGGCGCGGGCGACCTGGGACAGGTAGGTGAGGGTGGCCGGGCGGTGGGCCGCGGTCACCCCGTGCGCGCTCAGGCGGATGGTGGAGTTGCGGACCGCGGCGCCGTCGCCGGTGGTGGGCAGGAACCAGTGGAAGCGCATGCCGGAGGAAGGCCTTTCGCGGAGGGGCCGTCGAACAATCCTGACTATACAGATAGGAAATATCTGTTACCAGGTCGCGGGCGTGTGCGCGGGAACACGGAGCGGGGCCGCCGCCCGGTCGCGGGCGGCGGCCCCGGGTCGGGGCTCTCGGATCAGGGTGCGGGTGCCGCGGTGCGGGTGTCGGGGGTCAGGCGTCGTAGAGGCCGTCCAGCTCCACCGCGTACTTGTCGCGGATGACGCGCCGCCGGAGCTTGAGGGAGGGGGTGAGCTCACCGGTGTCCGGGCCCCACTCCCCCGCGAGCACGCGGTGGCGCTTGACCTGTTCGGCCCGGCTCAGCCGGGCGTTGGCCGCGGCGACCGCGCGCTCCAGCTCCGCGTTCACCTCCGGGTGCGCGACCAGGGCGTCCCAGTCCCCGCCGGTGTCGATGCCCCGGGCCGCCGCCCACACCGGGGCGACCTCGCGGTCGGGCACCACCAGGGCCACGAGGTAGGGCCGGCCGTCGCCGTGGGCGTAGACCTGGCCGACCAGCGGGTGCTCCTTGAGGGTGTTCTCCACCAGGGCGGGCGAGACGTTCTTGCCCCCGCTGGTCACGATGATCTCCTTCTTGCGGTCGGTGATCCACAGGTGGCCGTCCCCGTCCAGGCGGCCGATGTCGCCGGTGGCGAACCAGCCCTCGGCGTCCGCGGCCGAGCGCACCGCGCCGTCGGCGTCCACGTACCCGTCGAACACGGTCTCGCCGCGCAGCAGGACCTCGCCGTCGTCGGCGACCCGGACCTCCACCGTGGCGAGCGGGCGCCCCACCGAGCCCGGCCGGAACCCGGCCGTCGGCGTGTTGACGGTGGCCACGCCCAGGGATTCGGTCAGGCCCCAGGCGTCCATGACCGGCACGCCCAGGCCCGCCCAGAAGCGGACGACCTCCTGGGGCATCGGGGCGGAGGCGCTGGAGGCCCACACCACGCGGTCCAGGCCGACCTTCTCCAGGATCGGGGTCAGCGCGAGGTCGCGCACCGCGGCGAACCGTCCGGCGAGCTCGGGCGGGACCGGCCCGCCGCGTTCCAGGTGGGCGGTGTGCTCGGTGGCCACCGCCATGGCGGCCTCGATCCCCGCGCGCTGCTCCTCGGGCAGGCCCGCGATGCCCGCCCGCAGCGCCGAGGCCAGCTTCTCCCACACCCGGGGCACCCCGAAGAACTGGGGCGGGCGCACGTGCCGCAGCACCTCGACCAGGCGGGCCGGGTCGTCGCACATCCACACGTGGGAGGCGCGCAGCAGCGGCAGGTACAGCCCCAGGTCGCGTTCGGCGATGTGGGCCAGCGGCAGGTAGCAGACGTGGGCGGCGTGCTCGGGCAGGTCGATGAGGGAGTCCAGGGCGGCCAGGTTGGCGAGCATCCGCCGGTGGGTGACCGCCACGCCCTTGGGGTCGCCGGTGGTCCCGGAGGTGTAGACGACGGTGAGCAGGTCGTCGGGCTTGAGGTCGTGGCGGCGCTCGAACGCGTCGCCCGCCGGGGTGGCGGCCAGGTCGGCGTAGTCCAGGTGGCCGCGGCCGGGGTCGGCGCCCGAGACCACGACCAGGGACTCCAGCGCCGTGGCCGGGTCTGCGGCCAGGGGCTCCCAGGCGGCCGCGACGGCGGCGTCCTCCACGACGGCGACGCGGGCCCCGCTGTGCCGGGCGATGTAGGCGACCTGTTCGGGGGCGGCGGTGCCGTAGACGGTGGTGGGGACCGCGCCGATGTGCACCAGGGCCAGGTCGGAGAGCCAGTGCTCGGGCCGGTTGCCCATCATCAGCAGGGCGCGGTCGCCCGGGGCCACGCCGAGCGAGGCGTAGCCCTGGGCGAGGCGGGCGACGGCCGCGTTCACCTCGGCCCAGGTGAGGGTGGCCCAGCCGTCGCCGGAGCGCCAGGACAGGGCGGGCAGGTCGGGGTGGACGGCGGCGTTGTGTTCGAGGAGATGCGCGAGGGTGTGGTCCGGAGAGACGGCTGGGGGCACGGAGGGCTCCTGACGGTCGTCCTACGCTCATGTGATCTGGAACACACGCGAGCGTAACACCGGGCCCCCTCCCCGGACAGGCCCCGCGCGGCGCTCAGCCCCTGCGGGGACGCGGGTGCAGGTGCGAGGTGACCGCCAGCCGGTTGTAGAGGTTGATCATCGAGATCGCGACCTCCAGGGCCGCCAGCCGCTTGTCGTCGAAGTGCTCGGCCGCCTCCGCGTAGACCTCGTCCGAGACGCCGTGGTCGCCCAGGCGGGTCATCTCGTCGGTGAGGGCCAGCGCCGCGCGCTCGGCCGGGGTGAAGATCTCCCCCGCCTCGTACCAGGCCGACACCAGGAAGAGGCGCTGCTGCGACTCGCCCTCCTTGAGCGCCCGGCGGGTGTGCAGGTCCACGCAGAACGAGCAGCCGTTGAGGACCGAGGAACGCAGCTTCACCAATTCGAGCAGGGTGATGTCGAGGTGCTCGGCGACCAGGCCGTCGACCTCGTCGAGTTTGGAATAGATCTCCGGCACCTGCTTGGACCACACGATGCGGTTCTGGGACACGGGACTCCCCCTTGCTGGAAGCGGGCCGGTGCGACCCGCACTACCGGCAACGTACGCGATGGCGCGGCTCTTCCCGGGGGCGGGGGCACCCTTGCGGTACGGCGGCGGGCACGGCGGGCCGGCCGCGGGCGGTGGCCGGTACCGGTCGGCGCGGACCGGCGCGGAACCCTTTTCAGGGAAATGGCCACCATGATAGAAAAGTCTTTTATGCTCGCATTCTTTTGGCTTTATCGAGAAAAGGATGCTACGTTTTCCGGGATTCATTGGACACCACCCCGGGAGCCCCCGCCGTGACCACGGACCCCCCGACCGCGACCGAGCCGACCGACTCCCCCGCACCGTTGGGACGGACCGCACGGCGGCTGGGGGGCAAGGCGTTCCCCCTGTACTGCTCCATGCTCGCCGGAACGGCCGGGAGCATGGTCACGGTCGGGGTGATCGGCAACGTCGCCACCGCCGACCTGGCCGCCTACGCGCTGCTCATCACCGTGTTCAACCCGCTGCTCATGGTGGTGCAGGGGGCGCTGCGCGGGTCGATGCCGTTCATCGCCGAGAACGAGGACGACCCGGCCGCGCTGGTGCCGGTGGTGCGCGACTCCACCTGGCTGGCCCTGCTCATGGGCGGGGCGGGCGGGGTCCTGCTGGGCCTGGCCCCGCTGTGGGCACGGGCGATCGGGGTGGCCGGGCCGACCCTGGCGGCGCTGGGCGTGCTGCCCGCGGTACTGGCCGGGCTGGCCGTGGTGACCTCCGCGCTCAAGACCTCGGTGACGGTGCTGCTCATCGGGCTGGGCCGGAACCGGTCCGTGATGCTGCTGAGCCTGGCCAACACCGGTGTGGCGGTGACCCTCACCCCGCTGCTCGTGCTGGGCGCGGGTCCGGTCCCCGGGCTGGGGCTGACCGGGGCGGCGCTGGCGCTGTTCGCGGACGGCTGCGTCATGGCGGCGCTGTTCCTGTACGTCTCGCGCCGCCGGACGGTGCTGCGCGGGCACCGTGTGGGACTGGGCGCGCCCGCGTGGGCGGGGATCGTGAGGATCGCCCGGGTGGGGCTGCCCACCGGGGCCACGCTGCTCATCAAGTTCGGGGCGCTGAGCCTGCTGGGGCTGGTGGTCGCCCGGATCGGCACGGAGCAGGCGGCCGCCCACCAGGTGCTGGTGGTCCTGGCCAACCTGCTGTTCCTGCCGGCGATCGCGGTCGGCCAGTCGAGCATCCCGTTCACGGCCCGGGCCGCCAGGCAGGGGTCGGTGGCGGGGGTGCGCCGTCCCGTCGCCGCCGGGTACCTGGTGGCGGTGCCGGCGGTGGCGGCGGGCCTGGTCCTGGTGTGGGCGCTGGCCGGGCCGGTCGTCGGGCTGTTCACCCCCGACCCGGCGGTGCGGGGGGCGGCGGTCGCGCTGCTGCCGGTGCTGGCGGCGGTGGTGGTCGCCGACGCCGTGCAGTCACTGCCGGGGATGGGGCTGCTGGGGCTCAAGCAGGCGCGGTACTCGATGTACACGTTCGCGGTCTGCTACGGGCTGCTGTGCCTGGCGGCGGTGCCCGCCGCCGCCCTGGGCGGGCTCGCCGGGGTCTGGACCGCCTACGCGGTGGCCAACGCGGGGCTCATCGTCGGCCAGGCGTCGGCCTTCCGGCGGCGGTCCGCCCTCCTGTGAGGGAGGCGGTTCGCGGAGACGGGTCGAGGAGGCGGGTCGAGGAGGTGGCTCTCCGTCAGGGGAGCCAGGCCGCCAGGGCGGTCCCCGCCTCGGCGGCGGTGGGGGTGTCGGCGTCCCAGGCCGTGTAGGAGTCCGGGCGCACCAGCAGGGCGGTGACCCCGTCCGGCAGGCCGCCCTGGACCCGGACGGCCCGGACCCGGTCGCCCCGGGAGGCCGCGGCCGCGGCGGCCGTCCCCTCCGGGGAGGCGTCCAGCAGCAGGAAGCGGATGCCGTCGGCGAGTTCGTACAGGCGGGTGGGCGCGCCGTCCACGGTGAGCTCCAGGTCCGGCGTCCGCTCGCCGGTGCGGGCGGAGGCGACCGGCAGGTCCCCGGCCTCGTAGCGGTACCCCAGGCCGGACATGAGCAGGCGGACCCGGCGGGCGATCCGCTCCCGGCCCATCAGCGCCGGGGCCAGGTGCGAGCGCACCGCCCGCACCGGGGCGGGGGCCACCGCCATCCGCAGGATGACGTCGCTCAGCCGCAGGGTGGTGCGGCCCACCGGGTGGCGTTCGGCCTCGTAGGTGTCCAGCAGCCAGGACGGGGCCCGGCCCCGGTCCACCGCGGCGAGCTTCCAGGACAGGTTGGCGGCGTCCTGGATGCCGGTGCTCATGCCCATGGCGCCCATCGGGGAGTGGACGTGCGCGGCGTCCCCGGCGAGCAGGACCCGGCCCACCCGGTAGTGGCGGGCCTGGCGGCGCTCGCTGAGGAACCGGGTGGACCAGCGCATCTCGGCGAGTTCGAGCGCTCCGCCGGAGAGGCGGCGCAGGGAGTCGGCGAGTTCGTCGAAGGTGACCGGCTCCTCGATCGGGACGCCCTGGCGGGTGCGGTCCCAGACGGTGGCGCGGAACCAGCCGTCGCCGTAGGGCGGCAGCAGGGCGACGCCGTCGTCGCCGATGAAGGGGTTGACCGCCGCGGGCAGCTCCCCCTCGGGCCGGACGTCGGCGAGGATGATGCGGGTGTCGTAGGAGTGGCCGCTGAAGGGGACCCCGATCAGGCGGCGGACGGCGCTGTGCGCCCCGTCGGTGCCCACCACGCGGTCGGCCCGCTCGGTGTGCTCGCCGTCGGCGGTGCGGACGGTGAGGGTCACGCCAGTGTCGTCCTGGTCGAGGCCCACCACCTCGGCGCCGTGGACGACCGGCACCCCCAGGTCGTCGACGCGCTTGCGCAGCCGGGTCTCGGTGGCGGCCTGCTGGAGCATGAGGACGTAGGAGAAGCGGCTCTCGGGGTGGCGCATGTCCAGGGTGAGCCCGCGGCCGCGGCCGAAGGAGACGCGCACCTCCGGGACCGGGAAGCCCTGGGCGACGAGGTCGTCGGCCAGGCCCCGGGCGTCGAGCTGCTCCAGGGTGCGGGCGTGCAGGGCGAAGGCGCGGGTGAGGTTGGACTCCTCGGCGCGCTTCTCCAGGACTCGGACGTCGACCCCGGCCTCGGCGAGGTCTCCGGCGAGCATGAGTCCGGTGGGACCGGCACCGACGATGATGACGCTCATGGTGTGACTCCTGTCGTGTCACGGGATGTTCCGGTACTCTTAGTTCCGGAACTCTTAGTACTGATACTAGGAGTACCGGAACTGGTGTCAACCCCTGGAAGGAAGAAATCCATGAGCGGTGGCGGGGGCGGTCGGGGCGGGCGTCGGCCCGACCCGGCGGTGGACGCGGCGATCCGCAGGGCCACGCTGGAGCTGCTGATCGAGCGCGGCTTCGAGCTGACCTTCGACGAGGTGGCCGAGCGGGCGGGGGTGGGGCGCACGAGCGTGTTCCGGCGCTACCCCACCAAGGAGGCGCTGCTGACGGTGGTGAGCGAGCAGGTCACCATCGACCGGATGGAGGCGCCCGACACCGGAACGCTGGACGGCGACCTGGCCGCCGCGGCGGTGATGATCTTCGGGGTGTTCTCGCGGCCGGAGATCCAGGCGCTGGCCCGGCAGTCGCTGGTGGCCGCCTACCGGCGGCAGGAGGGGGCGTTCGTGCTGCACGCGCTGCTGGCCCGCCGGCTGGAGCTGGTCACCCGGGTCCTGGAGCAGGCCGCGGACCGCGGGGAGATCGCCGACGCGGGGCGGGCGCCGCTGGTGGCGGACCTGGTGACCGGGATGATCATGGCCCGGCTGGCCACCGACGGGGAGCTGCCCCGGGAGGAGGAGGCCGCGGCGGTGGCCCGCGCGCTCTCCGCCGCCGCCCGCTCCTGACCGCCGCGGGTCGGGGGCCGCAGCCCTTCGGGGCCGAGGCGCGGCGGCGGCCCGGCCGCTCCCCCGACGCGGGGCGCCACGGCCCCGGCCCGTCTCAGGGCGGGCGGGTTCAGGGCAGGTCGGGGTCGCGGGCGTCGTGGGCGAGCAGCGCCAGCGGCACCCGCCCGGCCAGGCCGAGCTTGGTGAGCGCGCTGGAGATGTGCGCCTTCACGGTGCCCAGCGACATGTGCAGGGCCCGGGCGATCTCGGCGTTGGAGAGCCCGGCGGCGACCGCCTCGGCCACCTCGCGTTCGCGGTCGGTGAGCAGGGCCAGCCGCTCCCGGGCGGCGCGGCCGCGCTGCGCCGATCCGTCCCGTCCGCCGTCGCCCGCGGCGACCGCTTCGCCGCCGGTGGCGGCACCGCGTTCAACGGCGGCGGCGTCGCGGCCGACCGCACCGCCCCGGCCGTCGGCGGCGTGCTCGGCGGCGGCCGCCGCGTCGCGGGCGCCGTGGTCGGCGGTGGCGGCGGCCCGGTCCATCAGGGCGCGGGCCACGGCGGGCGAGAGCACGGGCTCTCCGGCGGCGGCGCGGTGCACCGCCTCCACGATCCTCTCCGGTTCGGTGTGCTTGAGCAGGTATCCGGCGGCCCCGGCGCGCAGCGCCCGGGCGACGGTGTCGTCGGCGTCGAAGGTGGTCAGCACGATGACCTGGGGGTCGTCGGCGCCGCCGGTGCGCAGTGCCTCGGTGGCGGCGATCCCGTCCAGGCCGGGCATGCGCACGTCCATGAGCACCACGTGGGGCCGGTGCTCCGCCACCGCGGCGGCCACCCGGTCGCCGTCGGCGGCCTCGCCGACCACGGTCAGGCCGGGTGCCCCGGAGAGCATGATCCGCAGTCCGGTCAGCACCAACGGGTCGTCGTCGACGAGGAGAACGCGCACGGGTGTGTCCACGCCCCCACTATCCCACCCGAGGCACTCCGGGAGCGGTGGCCTCTTCACCCCTCGGCCGGGACGCGGGCAGCCACTACCCCGCCGTCCCGACCCCGGATGGTCGCGAACCCTCCACTGCCCGCTCCGGCGCTGCCGCACCCCGGACCGAGGGTGCGGCGTCCTGGCTGGAGGCGGCGGCGCCCCGGCCCGGGGGTGCGGGGGGCTCGGGCCAGGGGAGTTCCGCTTCCAGGCGGAAGTTCCCCCGGTCGGGGCCGTGGGTCAGGGTGCCGTCGTCGAGGCGGACGCGTTCGGCCAGGCCGGTGAGCCCGGCGCCGGCTCCGGGGATCTCCGCCGCGGCCACCCCCACCGGCAGCGGGTTGCGCACGGACACCGCCAGCCCCAGCCCGGGGCCGCCGCGCAGCTCCACCTCCACCCGGGCCCCGGAGGCGTGCTTGCGGGCGTTGGTCAGCCCCTCCTGCACCACCCGGTAGGCGCTGCGGCCCACCCGGTCGGCGGGGGCCGCCCCCTCGGGCAGTTCCAGGCGGGCGCTCACCCGCTGCCCGGAGTCGGTGGCCTCGCGCAGCAACCGGTCCAGGTCGGCGAGGGTCGGCTGGGGCGGGGCGGTACCGCCGCGCTCCTCCTCCGGCCCGCTCTCCCCGGGCCCGGTGTCGGCGGCGCGCAGCACCGCCAGGACACCGCCCAGCTCCTCCAGCGCCCGGTGGGCGTTGTCGCGGATGACGCCCACGGCCGCGCCCAGCTCCTCGGCCGTGGGCGGCGGGGCCTGCCCCTGCTCGCTCTGCCGGACCCGGTAGGCCAGCGCCCCGGCGTGCACCGACAGCAGGGACATCCGGTGGGCGAGGACGTCGTGCATCTCGCGGGCGATGCGGCGGCGCTCGTCGGCCCGCGCCTCGTCGAGTCTGCGGTCCCGGTCGGCGCGGGCCCGCAGCACGTCCTGGCGCAGCCGCTCGATCAGCCGGATCCGGGACTTGAGCGCCAGCCCCCAGCCCAGGCATCCCAGGAGCAGCAGCACGACGACCACGATCGCGAAGGACAGCTGGTCACGGGGGACCAGCAGCAGGAACCAGGGCAGCCCGGCCAGCAGGGTGCCCGCCGCCACCGCGGCCGCCTGCCACCAGGGGCGGCGCGCGGTGAGCCCGATCAGCGCGATGACCAGCGCCGCCACCGAGGCCGAGGACACGGCCGAGATCAGCCCGATGGCCACGGCCGACGCCAGCGGATACCGCGGCCGTGCGATCAGCACCAGCGCGGCCACCGCCCCCAGTGCCACGTCCACGGCTCTCAGCCACTCGGGAACGTACGCGTTGTACCCCGCCCGGTACAGCAGGGCGTACAGCGCCGCCCACACCAGCCCGGCCGCGACGGCCACCACGGTCCCCCACGGCACCCTCCGCTGCCGACCCGCCCCGCCCGGTTCCCCTTCTCCGCCGTCGCGGTGCCCCGTTCGGCGGCCCGGGACATCGCCCCCGCCGCTCGCCCTGGCGAAGGCACCACGCGCCACCGGCCCGTCATCGCCGCCCGCCATCACGCCTCCCCGCCTGTTCACCACCGGCCACCTGCCCACCGCCCCGGACCGTCCGAGGCCCCACACACCCCTCGCCCGTCACCGCTGCCCACCATCACCCCCCATCTGTTCACCACCGACCACCTGCCCGCCACCCCGGACCGTCCGGGGCCCCACACACCCCCGACCGGCCACCGCTACCCGCCATCACACCCCCCGCCTGTTCATCACCGACCACCTGCGCTGCCCCGGACCGCGCGGCCACCCGAACCGTCCGAGGCCCCACACACCCCCGACCGGCCACCGCTGCCCGCCATCACGTCTCCCCCATCTTCTCGGCCCATCCGCGGCGCCCGACCGCACACCTCGGCGCGGCTCGGGCGGGGCCCGGGCCCCATGTCGGCGGCCCCGGGCATTGCGACCGGGGAGGACAACCGTCCGGACCCGGGTGGGCCGTGGACCGGCACATCCCGCGTTGATTTCAAGTTAAGCCGGGGGCGGGCGGCGGCGCCTCGGCCGAAAGGACGATCTTGTGGGTGCGCCCCGTAGGGATGTCGGCCGATCGGCCGACCCTGTGGGGGGCGAACGCGGCCGATCGGCCGATGTGCCGCCCCGGTGCGCGGCGGGAGGATCGGGGACATGGCCAACGATGATGTGCCCGCCCTGGAACTGGTCGGGCTGACCAAGACCTTCAACGAGACGAAGGCCGCCGACGGGGTGTCCCTGACCGTCCCCCGCGGATCCCTGCTGGGCCTGGTGGGCCCCAACGGCGCGGGCAAGACCACCTCGATCTCCATGGCGGTCGGCCTGCTGCGCCCCGACGCGGGCACGGCCCGGGTGCTGGGCGTGGACATGTGGTCCGACCCGGTGGCCGCCAAGCGCCTGCTCGGCGTGCTCCCCGACGGCCTGTCCCTGCCCGAGCGGCTGACCGGCGGCGAGCTGCTCACCTACTGGGGCGGGCTGCGCGGGCTGGGCCGCGACCTGGTCCGGGAGCGGGCCCAGGAGCTGCTGCGGGTGCTGGAGCTGGACGAGGCCGACAGCAAGGGCGTCCTGGTCGCGGAGTACTCCACCGGCATGCGCAAGAAGATCGGCCTGGCCACGGCCCTGCTGCACGCACCCCGGGTCCTGGTACTGGACGAGCCCTACGAGGCGGTCGACCCGGTGTCGGCGCGGGTGCTCACCGCGATCCTGCGCCGTTTCACCGACGGCGGCGGCACGGTGGTCGTCTCCAGCCACGTGATGGCCCTGGTGGAGCGGCTCGCCGACCGGGTGGCGATCATCGCCCGGGGCCGGATGCTGCTCGACGGCTCCCTGGAGGAGGTGCGCGGTTCGGACGCCACGCTGGAGGACACCTTCGTGCGGCTGGTCGGCGCGCGCGAGGTCGGGGAGGAGGAGCTGGCATGGCTGTCGTCCTGATCCGCCTGAAGCTGGCGCTGATGCGCCACTCCTTCACCGGGATGCGTGTCCTGGGCCTGATCCTGGCCCTGTGGGGAGTCGGACTGACCTGGTACTTCGCCCTGTTCACCCCGGGTCCGCAGATCCGCTCGGACCTGTTCGCGCTGGTCTTCGCCGTGTGGGCGGTGGGCTGGGCACTGGGCCCCACGGTCGCCAACGGTGCGGGGACGCTGCGGTCGCAGTATTTCGCGCTGCTGCCGCTGGACCGCCGCCGGACGGGCGCGCTGCTGCTGGTCACGGCGTTCGTGGACCTGGGTCCGGCGCTGACCCTGGTCGCGTCGGCGGCGCTGGTGTGGCACGGCGCGACGCTGTCGGCGGGCGCGGCCCTGGTGGCGGTGCCGGCGGCGCTGCTGCTGTGGATCTCGATGATCGCCCTGTCCCGGCTGGTGTTCCGGGCCCTGGGCGCGGCGATGCTCTCCCGGCTGGGGATGGAGATCGCCTCGGTGCAGTGGGGTCTGATCCTGGCCCTGATCTTCTTCGGCTGGATGGCGGTGCAGCCCGCGCTGGCGGCCACGCTGGAGCTGCGCGAACACGGTCTGGGCGAGGGGACGACGGGCACGGTCCTGGCGGCGCTGCCCACGTCGTGGCCGGTGCACGCGGTGGACGCGGCGGGGTCGGGCGCCTGGGGCGCGGCCCTGGGCTGGCTGGCGGCCTCGGCCCTGACGGCCGCGGTCCTGGCGGCGGTCACCGCGGTGCTGCTGGCGCCGCGGGTGACGGCGCGCGGGGTGCGGCGCACCAGGCGCCCTCTGGGTGCCCGCCCCCTCTCCGGGCGGTCCCGTTCGCTGCTGCCCGACACCCCGCTGGGCGCGGTGGTCGGCAAGGAGCTGCGCCAGTGGTGGCGCGACCCGTGGCGGGGGCTGGAGGTGCGCGCCACCCTGTGGGCGGGCCTGTTCGTCGGCCTGCTGACCTGGTCGAGCGACCACTTCGCGTTCTTCGCGCCGTTCTCGGGGGTGATCTGCGCGTTCATCATGGTGCTGGCCACCGCCAACATGTACGGCCATGACGGAACGGCGGTGTGGCAGACGGTGGTGGGCCAGGGGCCCGACACGGCCCGTGCGGACGTGCGCGGCCGCCAGATCGCGATCCTGCTGCTGAGCGCGCCGGGCGCGCTGGCGCTGAGCGTGCTGTTCATCGTGTTCACCGGCGAGCACTGGACCTGGCCGTACGTCCTGACCGGGCTGGCCGCGGTGTTCGGGGTCGGTGCGGGGCTGTCCCTGCTGTTCTCGGTGGTGGCCCTGTCCCCGGGGGTGGACCCGCAGCTGCGGGTGGACGCCAACGACACCGGCGACAACCAGGTGCAGGTGTGGCTGTCCCTGGGGGCCCTGCCGCTGCTGTCGGCCCCGACGGTGCTGGCGGCGGTGTTCCTGGGCCTGGCCGGAACGCCGTGGGCGGCGCTGCCGGTGGGTGTGCTCAACGGCGCGCTGGCGGCCTGGTGGCTGGGACGGATCGCGTACCGCAGGCTGGCGGACCGCCTGCCGGAGACGTTCACCCGCATCCGCTACGGCAAGGCGATCGCCCTCCAGGCGGTGCCGCAGCGGGGTTCGTGGCTGGACCTGCTGGAGCGCACCGCCATCGCGGGCAACGAGGAGAAGAAGCCCACGGGCTCCTGAGCCCCGCCGGGCCCCGGCCGAGCCCCTGCCCCGGGTTCAGGGCCGGGGCTCGGTGCGGACCTTCTCGTAGAGGGCGTCGAGGCCGTCCAGGAAGGACGACAGGGCCAGGTCGAAGCTGTCCTCGTCGATCTCGGCGGCGTGTTCGGCCAGCCGGTGGGCCTGGGACAGGTTGGGGTAGCGGTCGCGGTAGACGCGCACGTCGTCGTCGAAGCCGCGGGCGAAGGAGCCGGTGGCCGACCCCAGGACCAGGTACCGGGTGGAGGCGCCGATCATGGTGGCGTAGCGGGGCGGCCAGCCCGCGCCCACCAGGCCGCCGTGGATGGCGTCGGCTCGGCGCAGCGCCTCCTCCCGGCGGCCGGGGCCGGCGGCGATCACCGGCAGCAGGTTGGGGTGGGCGATCAGGGCGTTGCGGTAGGAGCGCGCCCAGGCGGTCAGGCCCCGGCGCCAGTCGCCGCTCTCGAACTCGGAGACCTCGATGTCCCGGGTGACCTCTTCGGCGATCGCGGTGAGCAGCTCCTCCTTGGTGCGGTAGTGGCTGTACAGGGAGGCGGCCCGCACGTCGAGTTCCTCGGCGAGCTTGCGCATGGACAGCCCGTCGAGCCCGTCCCGGTCGATGAGCGCGAGCGCGGCGCGGCGGATGGCCTCGCGGCTCAGGATCGGTGTCTTGGGTCGGGCCACGGACGTAGGTCCCCTCTGCGCTCTGTCGGCTCTGCGGTCTGCCGGCGCCGGTCCCTTCCGGCGCCCGGGGCCGATCATCGCACGGTACCGGGTCGCGCGGGTCCGTTACGGCGGGGTCCCCTCCCCCCTTGCACCGGCGGCGGGGATCGTCGTACCCTCACATAACCGAACACTGTTAGGTTAATTGGGAGCAGGCCGTGATCGATTTCTCGTTGAGCGAAGAGCAGCGCGCCGTCCGCGACTGGGTCCGGACCTTCGTCGAGCGGGAGCTGATGCCCCTGGAGAACGACGTGCTGCGGCGCGAACGCGAGGGGCACCCCCCGGGCCTGAACCGGGAGGAGCGCATCCGCCTGCGCGACCTCGCCCGCAAGTCCGACTTCTGGGGTGTGGAGACCCCGGTGGAGTACGGCGGCATGGGCCTGGACCCGGTCACCGCCGCGGTCATCGAGATCGAGCTGGGCCGGACCTTCCTGACCTTCAAGTTCGGCGGCGAGGCCGACAACATCCTCTACCACTGCAACGAGGAGCAGAAGGAGCGCTACCTGCTGCCCACCATCGCCGGTGAGAAGCGCTCCTGCTTCGCCATCACCGAGCCGGGCGCCGGGTCGGACGCCAAGGCCATCCGCACCCGCGCCGTGCGCGAGGGCGACGAGTGGGTCATCAACGGCGAGAAGACCTTCATCACCGGCGGCTACGAGGCCGACTTCGCCATGGTGTTCGCGGTCACCGACCCCGAGAAGGGCGCCAACGGGGGCGTTACCTGCTTCCTGGTGGACCGCGACATGGGCTGGACCGCCGAGCCCATCGACACCATGGGCGAGCGCCGCCCGGCCGCGCTCGTCTTCCAGGACGTGCGCGTCCCGCACGAGAACATCCTGGGCGAGGAGGGCAAGGGGTTCGCGCTGGCCATGCAGTGGATCGGCAAGGGCCGCTACCTGCTGCCCGCGCGCGCCATCGGCAGCTGCGAGCGGCTGCTGACCATGGCCATCGACCACTCCAGAACGCGGGAGACCTTCGGCGCGCCGATCGCCGACCGCCAGGCCATCCAGTGGATGATCGCCGACTCCCAGGTGGAGATCGAGGCGCTGCGCCTGCTCGTGCTGCACGCCGCCTGGCAGGTGGGCGCGGGCCGCGACTCGCGCCACGCGCAGTCCATCGCCAAGCTCTTCGGCGGCGTCAAGGCCAACGAGATCGTCGACCGCGTGCTCCAGATCCACGGCGGCATGGGGTACACGCGCGAGCTGCCCATCGAGCGGTTCTACCGCGACCTGCGCCTGCTGCGCATCTTCGAGGGCACCGACGAGATCCAGCGCCGCACGATCGCCCGCGACCTGCTCAAGGGCCACGTCAAGGTGGGCGCAACCTTGGGCTGACCGCGGGATCGGGGCCCGTGCCGTGCGGGCACGGGCCCTTCACATGCGGAGCCGCCGGGGACCGGTGGGCGGTCCTGGCGGTAGGCGGTCTCGGCGGTGGACGGTCCTAGCGGACGCCGACCAGGTCGCAGACGAAGATCAGGGTCTCGTTCGGGCCGATGGCGCCGCCCGCGCCGCGCTCGCCGTAGGCCAGGTGCGGCGGGATGACCAGCTTGCGGCGGCCGCCGACGCGCATGCCCAGGATGCCCTGGTCCCAGCCCGGGATGACCTGGCGGGCGCCCAGGGTGAAGCTCAGCGCGGAACCGCGGTTCCAGCTGGCGTCGAACTCCTCGCCGTTGGAGAAGGCCACGCCCACGTAGTGCACGTCGACGGTGTTGCCGTGTCCGGCCTGCTGCCCCTCGCCCACCGTGATGTCGGTGATCTGCAGGTCCGCCGGCGGCGGGCCGTCGATGGGGTCGATCTCCGGACGCTCCAGAGCCATGGTGCTACCTCTTCTGTGACACAAGTGAACAGAGAGGGCCAGCGTATCGGTCCGAAAAGCTCAGTCCAGCAGGGCGCCGACCGTGGCGGCGACGACGTGCCCGTGCCCCTCGATCTTGACCGGCCCGCTGTCGGCCTGGACGAACACCGACTCGCCGCGGCGCAGCTCGATCCGGCGGCCGATCTCGGGGATCAGCTCGACCCGGCCGTTGAGGGCCAGCACCACGGAGGGCCCCTCCCCCGGCAGATGGGCGGTGACCCGGCCCGGACCGATCTCGTGCAGGGCGAACTCCGGCGCGGCCGGGCGGAACTGCCGCCGACCGTCCTGGACGGTCGGCAGGGAGTACGGGATGGGCAGGACCGAGAAGTCGACCACGTCGAGCAGCTCGGCCGGGTCCACGTGCTTGCGGGTCAGCCCGGCCCGCAGCACGTTGTCCGAACCCGCCATCACCTCCACGGCCGTGCCCTGGAGGTAGGCGTGCAGGTTGCCCGCGGGCAGGAAGAGGGCCTGGCCCGGCCACAGGGTGACCCGGTTGAGCAGCAGCGACGCCACCGCTCCGGGGTCGCCCGGGTAGCGGGCGGCCAGGTCGCCGATAATGTCGGCGTGGGCGCAGCGGGGGCGGACCCGCGCCCACTCGTCCACGAATTCGCCGATGAGCCGTTCGCGGTCGGCGTCGTCCAGGGTGAGCAGGCGGGTGAGCGCCGCCCGCAGCGCGGTACGGTCGTCCTCCCGGGACAGGTCCTCGCGCAGTCGCGCGGCCAGCTCACAGGACAGGTCCAGCAGGTCGCGGTGGGCGGCGGCCGGCTCGCGGAAGCCGCACAGGGCCTCGAAGGGCTCCAGGGCCAGCAGCAGCTCCGGCTTGTGGTGGGGGTCGCGGTAGTTGCGGTGGGGGGCGTCGACCGGGATGCCCCGGTCCTCCTCGGCGGCGAACCCGGTCCGGGCCCGGTCGGCGTTCGGGTGCACCTGGAGGGAGAGGGGTTCGTCGGCGGCCAGGACCTTGAGCAGGAACGGCAGGCGCACCCCGAAGCGGTCGACGACATCCGGGCCCAGGACGCGGTGGGGTTCGGCGCCGATGAGCTCGGGCAGCGGGACCGGTCCCTGCTCGCACCGGGCGGTGCTGGGGGCGCCGTGGTGGGCGCCCAGCCACAGTTCCGCCTGGGGGGTGCCGTCCGGTTCCAGTCCCAGCAGCCGGGGGATGGCCGTGCGCGCACCCCAGGCGTACGGTCGGACCTGGTTGGTGAGCCTGTGCATCCGCTCCCCGCTTTCCCGTCTGCGTGTTCTCACCTCGTGGACGCTCCGGCGAGGTGGGGCCAGTCTCGCCAACGGAGCCCGCCCCGTCGACCCGGCACGCCCCACTTCCCGGGGTGGTGCACGCATCACCTCACGGTGTGCACGGGCACCCGGTGGCCCCGGGTCCCGGCGGCGACAATGAAGTTACTGGGAAGTAAATCATGATCCCGGACACATGGACAGCCGTCCCGGCGGTTCAGCGCCCGCGGCGGACCCGGTCGGACTCGGCCACCAGGCGGTCGATCATGCCCTGGCGCAGCGCGGGGTCGGCGGAGGGCAGCCCGACGATGTCCGACAGGTACAGCCCGTCCCCGGCGCGCAGGATGATCTCGGCCAGCACCGGGTCCTCCAGCTCCTCGTGGAGCAGCCTGCGCCAGCGGTCGAACAGGTCCTGGACGTGCGCGAAGGCCTCCGGGGGCATGTCGTCCTGGCCGCGCAGCGCGGCGATGATCGCCCAGTAGAGCTCGCGCTCCTCCGAGCTCTGCGGCAGCGAGGTGCGCAGGAAGACGCGGACCACGCCCTCCTCGCCCTCCGCCGCCTCGCGGAACTCCTCCTCGGCCAGGGCGGACAGGCGCTCGATGAGGCCGGTGAGCATGGCGGCCTTGGAGGGGAAGTGGTACAGCAGGCCGCCCTTGGAGACGGAGGCGGCGCGGGCCACCGCCTCCAGTGTCACCGACGAGTAGCCCTCTTGGACGAGGATCTCCTGGAGGGCGTCAAGGATGCGGTCGCGGGTATTGGAAGCGTTCACGATTGACACTGTACCGGCCGGACGGTACTGTACCGTCTGGACGGTTGAAGAATCCCGCGAGGTGCGCCCGGCGCACCGGACGGTCGACAGCGCTTCCCGTCCCACCCGTTCGGCCCGGAGCCCGCCATCCCGCCGGACCCGCGCCCCGGCCACCGCCGCAGGCGCGAGAACAGCGACACGTGAACGAGGAGAGATGACTTCCGTCAAGGCCGGGAACGGCCACGACCGCGCACGCAACGGCAGCCCCGCACTGGCCGGTCCCCGCGAGTGGACCGCACTGGCCGTCCTGGTCCTGCCCGTGATCCTGATCTCGGTCGACTCGACCGTGCTCGGCTTCGCCGTGCCCGCACTGAGCGAACAGCTGGCGCCCACCGCGGGCCAGCTGCTGTGGATCATCGACGTCTACGGCTTCATCCTGGCCGGACTGCTGATCACCATGGGCTCGCTCGGTGACCGCATCGGCCGCCGCCGACTGCTGATGATCGGCTCGGCCGCGTTCGGCGCCGCCTCGCTGCTGGCCGCCTTCGCGCCGACCCCCGAGATCCTCATCGCCGCCCGCGCCCTGCTGGGCGTCGCCGGCGCCTCGCTGATGCCCTCGACCCTGTCCCTGCTGCGCAACATCTTCCTGGACGCGCGGCAGCGGCTGCTGGCCATCGCCCTGTGGGCCTCCGGGTTCTCCGGCGGCGCCGCGCTCGGCCCGATCCTGGGCGGCTGGCTGCTGGAGCACTTCTTCTGGGGCTCGGTGTTCCTCATCAACCTGCCGGTGATGGTGCTGATCCTGATCCTGGTGCCGCTGCTGGTGCGCGAGTCGAGCAACCCCGCCGCCGGCCGCCTGGACCCGATCAGCGTGGTGCTGTCCCTGGCCGCGATGCTGCCCGCCGTGTACGGCGTCAAGAAGCTCGCGACCGAGGGCCTGTCCGTGGCCCCGATCGCCTCGCTGGTGATCGGCCTGGCCCTGGGCTACCTGTTCGTGCGCCGGCAGAAGAAGCTGGACGACCCGCTCATCGACGTGGACCTGTTCCGCGACCGCGTGTTCAGCGTGGCGGTGGTCACCAACCTGATGATCGTCTTCTCGCTGGTGTCGTCCCTGTTCTTCCTGACCCAGTACCTGCAGCTGGTCCTGGGGATCTCGCCGATGCGCGCCGGGATCGTCCTGATCCCGGGGCTGACCCTGTCGGTGCTGGCCGGACTGGTGGCGGTGCGGCTGTCGCGGCGGCTGAGCCTGGCCACCGTGATCGGCGGCTCCCTGCTGGTGACCGCCGCCGGGTTCGCGGTGCTGGTCATCGCGCCGGTCAACGACGCCACGCTCGGCGTGACGGTGGTGACCACCGGGTTCGCGCTGATCGCGGCCGGCGCCGGGTTCGCCGAGACGCTCACCAACGGCGCCATCATGTCGGCGGCCCCGCCCGAGCGCGCCGGTGCGGCCTCGGCCATCTCCGAGACGGCCTACGAACTGGGCGCGGCCCTGGGCGTGGCCGTGCTGGGCAGCGCGCTGACCGTGTTCTACCGCTCGCACCTGACCGGGCCCCAGGACGTGCCCGACGGTGCGGTGGACGCCGCCCGCGAGACCCTGGGCGGCGCCGCACACGCCGCCGCCGAGCTGGGCGGGGCGCCCGGGGCGGCGCTGATGGAGGCCGCGCGCACCGCGTTCACCAGCGGAATGCACATGACCAGCGCGATCGCCGTGGCCATCGTGGTGGCGGCGGCCGTCCAGGCGTGGCTGCTGCTGCGCGGCCGGGGCAACCCGGCGGTCGAGCCGCCGGCGCCGCCGGTGCTCGCCGGACGGCGCGAGGAGGAGCGGGTCGGCTGACCCGGACCCCGACAGGCCCCGCAGGGTTCTCCCTGCGGGGCCCGTCCCGTGTTCAGGGCAGGCGCAGCAGTTCGGCGGCACCGCCCCGCCAGTCGGGCGGGATCACGGCGTAGGCGTCGGCCAGGGCGGCGCCGCGCAGGCTGGCCGGGCGGTCGTGGCCCACCGGGACGGCCCGGCCGCCCTCCAGGCGGACGGCGACCAGCCGGGTGTCGCGGGGGTGGGCGGCCACCTCCCCGGCCACCGGCACCGGGTCCGGATCCCGCGCGGGGTCGGGGCGGCCGGCCATCGCGCACAGCAGCGGAACGACCAGCGTGAGGGCCGCCACCAGGGCCGCCCCCGGGTTCCCCGGCAGGCCGACGACCGCGGTGCGGCCCCGGCGCGCCAGCAGCTGCGGGTGCCCGGGGCGGCAGGCCACCCCGTCCACCAGGACCTCCGCGTCCAGGTCGGCCAGCACCCCGCGCAGGTGGTCGGCGGGGCCCTTGGAGGAGGAACCGCACACCACGAGCACGTCGGCGTCGGAACCGGCGATCGCCGCCGCCAACGTGTCACGTTCATCACCCAGGTGGCGCACCCGACCCACCCGGCCGCCCGCCCACGCCACCAGGCCCGGCAGCATCGGGCCGATCGCATCACGCACGAAACCCTCGCCGGACAGCCCCGACGTGGTGACCTCCGCGCCCGTGACCAGCGCCTCGACCCGGGGGGCCAGCACCGGCAGGGTCTCGTGGCCCAGCGAGGCCGCCAGGCCCAGCACCGCCGGGCCCACCGTGCGGCCCCGGGTGAGCACCGTCTCACCGGGGGCGGTCTCCTCCCCCGCCCAGCGCACATGCCGCCCCGCCGACGCCGGGCCCGACACCCGATCGTCACAGCGTTCGGCCAGCTCATAGGGCAGGACCGCCTCGGTCCCCTTGGGCACCCGCGCACCCGTGGCGATCTCCACCGCCTCGCCCGGCGCCAACCCCTCCACGGCCACCGGCGCACCCGCCAGCCCCGCGCCCACCAGCTCCCACGGGCCCGGACCCGCCACCGCGAAACCGTCCATCGCGGACGCGTCGAACGCCGGAACCCCCGTCAGCGCACGCACATCCGCGCCCAGCACCGCACCCGGCGCCTCGGTCAGTGGAACCTCCCGCACCGCCACGGGCGACCGCTCCCCCGCCCGGCGCGCCCGGTCCCGGGCCGCCGGCCAGCCCATCGGCCCCTCGCGGTCCGACCCGCACCCGCCCATGGCGTCGCCCTCCCCGTCGTAGCGGCCTGGCCACCATTGTCCACCCGGGGCCGTGACGACGGCGTTTCCGTCTCCTCCCAGCGTGTGGGCCGGGCCCCGCCGAAACCCGATTTGCCGTCTGACGACTTTCCGCTAAAGTTCTAACCAGCGACAGGGCAACGGCCGAGGAAACAAGGCCAGCCGGTCAGCAAGCGGACGTGGCTCAGCTGGTAGAGCATCACCTTGCCAAGGTGAGGGTCGCGGGTTCGAATCCCGTCGTCCGCTCGGAGGAGACGCGGAAGTGCTCAGGCGCTTGCGTGCAACTCGGTGGAGTGGCCGAGAGGCGAGGCAGCGGCCTGCAAAGCCGTCTACACGGGTTCGAATCCCGTCTCCACCTCACATCGCTTCACGCGGGCGGTTAGCTCAGTTGGTTAGAGCGCTACCTTGACACGGTAGAGGTCACAGGTTCGAATCCTGTATCGCCCACTCGACTCGGGACGACTCTGCTCGGGGGCCTTCGGCCACCTCGCAGGGTCGTCTTCGTCGTGTTTACCGGGGGGAAACCCCCGAACCCCCCAAGGCGACCCCCTACGGCCAAGGCCACGTGGAGCCGAACCGGAGGCGGTGGGGACTCTTACATCTCGACTCGGGACGACTCTGCTCGGGGGCCTTCGGCCACCTCGCAGGGTCGTCTTCGTCGTGTTTACCGGGGGAAACCCCCGAACCCCCGAGGTGCCCCCCTGCGGCCAAGGCCACGTGGAGCGGAACCGGCAGCGGCGGGGATCTTCCACCGTGAAGCGGGCTGCGCCCGCGAGCGGGCATTCACGCGGGCTCCTGTAGGGGCCCGTTCTTCATGTTCGGACGGTGGCGCTCCGCCGGTGATGGAACCGCCGCGAACTGCGCCGAGACCGTGTCCCCCGGCCCGCCACAGGGATTCCGCATGCTCCGCACCTGTTGCCGTACAGCCGGGGTGACGTGCTCGTGGACGCCGGCCGCCCCGACACCTTGCGCCCCTTGTCGCCATCGGGTCACAGCCTGCTCGGAGACTCTTCCACCGACACTAAGGCAACTGATTGTTGCTATAGGGCACTAAAGCAACCTATTGTTGCCATAGCTGGTGTGTTGGCACAGAGACTCCAAGGGAGACACGATGAAGATCCTGATCAGCGGTGCCGGAGCGGCCGGGCTGTGTGCGGGCATCGATCTGGCGCGCGCCGGGCACACGGTGGAGATCGTGGAGCGGGCGAACCACCTGCGCGTCAACGGCTCCCCCATCGACGTGCGCGGCGACGCCATCGAGACCGCGCGCGGCATGGGCATCCTGGACGCGGTGCGCGAGCGGCGGATCACGATGACCGAGCAGACGAAGTTCGTCGACCGGTCCGGCGCGGTGGTCGCCTCCCTGGTGATGCAGGAGATCAACGAGACCTCCGACGACATCGAGCTTCCCCGCGAGGACCTCATGGTCATCCTGCGGCAGGCCCTGCCCGAGCAGGTCGACCTGCGTTTCGAGGAGTCCATCGCGACGCTGGTCGACCATGGGGCCCGGGTCGCGGTCACCTTCGCCTCCGGCCGCCGGGCCGACTACGACATCGTCGTCGGCGCCGACGGGGTCCACTCGGCGGTGCGCCGGCTGGTCTTCGGCCCGGAGAAGGAGTTCAGCGAGCCCCTCGGCGTGTACGTCGCGCTCGCGGACGTGCCCGGCCAGGCGGCACCCGGCGGCACCCGGGTGACGGAGATCCTCAACCTGCCGGGGCGCTTCGCGGGTGTGGCCCGCTACCGCGACAGGGCGCTGGCGCTCTTCGAGTTCCGGTCCGACCCGATCGACTACGACTACCACGACCAGGCCGCCCAGAAGCGCATCCTGGCCGAGGCCTTCGCCGGGATCGAGGACTGGAAGGTCCCCGAGCTGATCGAGGCCGCCCGGCGCGATCCCGAGCTCTACTTCGACACGATGGCCCAGATCCACATGCCGGCCTGGCACCGGGGACGGGCCGTGCTGATCGGGGACGCCGCGCACTGCGCGACCCCGATGGCCGGGCGCGGCACCTCGCTGGCGCTGCTCGGGGCGTGGGCGCTCGCCGAGGAGCTTGATCGTCACGGCGATGACATCGAGGCGGCCTTCGGCGCCTACGAGCAGCGCCAGCGCCCCTACGCGACGGCGGCCCAGGAGTTCGCGCGCGGCGGGGCCGACCTCGTGGTCCCCGCCACCTGGGAGGACATCGAGGCGCGCAACGCAAGGCTGCGTGCCGCGCAACCGCTGTAGGCTGCGGCCATGGCCGAGGACCGACACACACGAGAACCGGCCCGCCGCCCGGGCGGGCGCACCGCCCGGGTCCGGCGCCGGATTCTCGAGGCCGCCACCGAGCTGATCGCCCGCGACGGGATCGGCGGGCTGCGCTACGACCAGGTCGCCGAGCTGGCCGAGGTCAACAAGACCACCGTCTACCGCAACTGGCCCGACCGCAACGCGCTGGTCGCCGACGCGCTCGCCACCTTCGGCGCCGACGCCGCGCCCCTGCACGATTCAGGCGACATCGACGCCGACCTCGTCGATTTCCTCGAAGCCCTCGCCGCCGCCACCGCGAGCACGCAGGGCCGGACGCTGCTGAACGCGGTGGCCTCGGCGCGGGAGAACCCCGAGCTCCGGGCCATCGTCGACGAGGTGTTCGACCGGCGGCTGGCGAGCCTGCGAACCCGCCTCCAGGCCGCGGTCGACCGCGGCGAGCTGCCCGCGGTCGACCTCGACTTCCTCGCCGCGATGCTCACCGGGCCCGTCCAGCTGTTCGTCAGCCGCGGTGCCCGCACGTTCACCCGCGCCGACGCGCACCGGGTGAGCGCGACCGTGCTCGCCGGCGTGCGGGCCACCGCCCTCGGCGACGGCGCCCCGGTCACCGGTGAGCGGAATGTCGACGAAGCCCGACATGCCCCGTCCCGCTGAGGGCGTCCTGTCCCGCCCATGATCGTCCGCGAGGCCCCTGAGGCCGCCTCGCGGGGTCGTCTTCGCCGTCTCTGCCGGAGGGCTCCGTCCACCCGGCGGGTCTTCTCGCGGCGGGAGGTGTTCGGCAGACTGGGCGGGCGGATCTCCGGTGCGGAAACGAGGTGCGGGATGGGCGTGCTCGGGCGGCCTTCGATGCGGGATTGGGCAGGACTGCGCGAGCCCGCGGCCGACGACGTTCCGGGGCGGGTGCGGGTGGTGTTCCTGGGGGTGTCCACGCTTCTGGTCACCGACGGGGTGAACGCGGTGCTGACCGATGGTTTCTTCAGCCGTCCCGGGAAACTTCGGCTCGCGCTGGGGCGGCTCTCCCCCGACCGGCGGCGGGTGCGGGGTGCGCTGGAGCGGTTCGGGATCGACCGGCTGGACGCGGTGTTCGTGGTCCACTCGCACTTCGACCACGCGCTGGACGCGCCCCTGGTGGCCCAGCTCACGGGGGCGCGGCTGATCGGTTCGGAGTCCACCCGGAACGTCGCGGCGGGGCAGGGGTTCGCACCCGAGGGGTTCGACGTGGCCGTCGTCGGGGAGCCGGTGCGGTTCGGCGCGTTCACGCTGACCGCGCTGGCGGCCGGGCACAGCCCCGGCGATATCGCGCCCGGTGAGATCGACCGGCCATTGGGGGCGGGCCGGGTGGGCGAGTTCCGGACGGGTGACTGCTACTCGCTGCACGTGGCCCACCCCGACGGGGAGCTGCTGGTGCACGCCAGCGCCAACTGGGTGCCCGGCGCGCTGGACGGGTACCGCGCGGACACGGTCTACCTGGGGGTCGGGGCGCTCGGCAAGCAGGACCACGGCTTCCGGGAGGACTACTGGCACCACGTGGTGGAGCGCACCGGCGCCCGGCGGGTGGTGCCGATCCACTGGGACGACTTCACCGTGTCGCTGGACCGCCCGCCGCGGCCGCTGCCCGCGCTGGTCGACGATCTCGGGACGACCCTCGGGTTCCTGTCCCGGCGGGCTGGGGCGGTGGGCGTGGACCTGGCGCTGCCGGTGCTGGGTCGGCGCACCGACCCGTTCCGGCCCTGATCGGCGCTTCCAGGTGAACCGGCCGCGGTTCGGTGGTTCCGCCGCCGTTCCACGGCAACGGCCGACCGTAGCGAAGACGGTCGGCCGTGAGGTCAGGGGCGGCGGGCCGCACCCGGGCGCCGACCGATCAGCGGTCGCCGTCGGCCGAGGAGGCCACCAGCGCCGCCCGCTCCGAGGCGGAGAAGGTCACGGGGTCGAGGGGCGCGACCCGACCCTGGGTGCACGGATGTGACCGAACAGCCACAACAGCCCCGGCAAGAGCACGCCTCACGCGGACCGCGCTCGGAGACCGACGGCAACGGCGCCCGCGGGAGGCCGCTGCGACCGACCTCCCGACCGCCCGACCGCCCCGGACATGTACATGGCCCCGGTGGACGCCGCCGAAGTGCTGGGCGTGCACACCTCCGCCCTGCGCACCCGGGCGCGCACCGGACGCCTGGAAGGCGTCGTGGACCGGTTCCCCGATCCCTTCAACGGCTGGCGCTACTACCGCGTCGGAGACGTCCACGACCCCGCAGAGCAACGCAGGAACAACACATGAGACCCACCGGCCCCGCCACACCGCGCAGACAACGGTGGCCCCTCACGTCGGATGTGAAGGGCCACCGTCGTGCATGCCGCCCGCAGGCGCGGATCAGCCGGCGGGGTCGTCGGGGAGCACACCCGCGCAGAAGGTGCTCAGGCCCAGGCGGGTGATGAGGACCGCGAGCAGCGCGGCCTGGGTCGGGTCGGAGACGAGGCCCCCGGACAGGATCCCGGTGATCGTGGTCACGTCGATGAAGGCGTCCGCCGGGCTGTCGCTGACGACGGCGCGCACCCGGGGGTGACGGCACACGCTCCGCTGGATCCGGGCGTAGTGGGCCCGGAACCAGCGCCGCCCGTACTCGGCGGCCTCACTGTCGTCCTCCGGGGTCAGCCCCGGGCCGGAGCCCAGCAGGATCCTGCCGAGCTCCTCGAACAACTCCTCCTCGTCCATCGCCTCGAACCGGGCGAACTGCGCTTCTCCGTGGGCGGTCATGCGCCCTCCTGTTCCGTGGACGTCAGCTGGTGTGCGGTCAGTGTCGCGGCGCGCAGCGCCGGTTCCAGCGGCCCCTCTCCCATGGCCTTGTGGACGCAGGTGAGGAGGCGGGCGAACGGCAGCGGCAGGGCCGGGTCCGTCATCGGGGCGACGTGATCCTCCCGCACCCCCCACAGGAGCAGCCCCCTGTCGACGTCGCCGGCCAGGACGGCCTCGGCGCCCGGGGTGAGGTCGGTCCCGTGCCGCAGGTCCCACCGCCGGATGCGGCGGATCTGCTCGGCCGGGGCGGTCGTCTGGATCTCGGCCTTCTCCAGGAGGTCGTCCCGGTAACGGTCGGTGAGCGGGTGCTGGAGGTTCCGCGGATCGGTGATCGCGGTCTCCACGGACACGGCGTCCGCCCCCGGCGAGAAGTCGGACGCACGGGCGGTGACGTCGAGGAGGTGGTGCGTGTACCTCTGGAGCACCGAGGCCTGACCGGCGGGCAGGCCCGCCATCAGGTCCGCGATGCGCCGCCGCGCCGGGGGGTGGCTGGCGCCCCGGTGCACGAAGAGGGCCCTCTCGTCGAAGTCGATGACCGTCACGGCGGCGAGCGCCCCGAGAAGGGCGTGCAGCCTGCCGCCGAGGTTCTCGCGCCGCTGCGCGTGCATCACCGCGCGCAGCGCCAGCCGGTCCGCCTCCCTCTCCCGCTCCGGCTCGCTGTGCGGGGAGGCGGCCCCCGCGGCCGGCACGTGTCCGAGTACGGTGTGCGCCACCTCGTGGGCGAGGACGAAGCGCAGCGCGTGGGTCGCCTGGAGGTTCGCGTGGCCTTCGCAGTGCTCCTCCAAGAGCAGGTGCGGGACGACGGGCCCCCACTTGAGGCGCAGGTGGAGCGCGGCGAACCGCAGTGAGGAGGCGAGCAGTTCCCCGTCGATGCCGGAGACGCCGCGCAGGTGCCTGACGGCGGCGGCGAACGCCCCGCGCACCGGGCCCTCCTCGGCCCAGGAGGCGGCGGCCAGGTGCCGCGAGTACAGCAGCAGCATCGCGAGGAGTGTGTGGGAGAGCAGGATCAGCGGTGCGCCGTCCCCGCGGGTCGCGGAGATGGCGGCGATGGTGTGCCTGGGCATCGGCCGGATCTCCATGCGGTCCAGCGAGGGGCCGCCGAATCCCAGTTCCGTGAGTGAGAGGGCGACGGCGTCCCCGGCGACCCGGTACGTCTCGACGAGATCGGCGTCGAAGTGTTCCAGATGCGCCTCCCATACCGGGACGGCCTCGGAGTTCATGAAGTCTTCGGGCTCAACGCCCTGCTTGCGCAGTTCGGCCCGGAGTTCCTCCATCTCGCCCCTCGCCGGGATGCCGCTCCCCAGCGGTTCCTCCTCGCCTTCCCCGTCATCCTGTTCAGGGGTGTGCCCGTCGTCCACGTACATCTCCTCCCTTCGCCCCGCGGTTCACCGCGGGTTTCCCTTTTTCCCCGATATTCCGGGGCGTTCCGGCTAAACTTCGAGGCGGTCCCCCACCCTCTTCTCCCCCGTCCGCGCCCCTCTCGGGGCCTCCCGCTGCGTTGACGGAGTCCGTCGAAACCCCCGACCCCTGGCGGCTGTCATGGTGAACCATTCAGCGGTGCGATCCCCCGACATCGCGGCGACCCCGGCGCGCACGGCGCGCGAGACGACCTGGCATCCGCGCAGCCTGGTGGCCTCGCTGCCCCCGGACGACCGGGAGGCCCTGCTGCTCCTGGGCACACCGCGCCGCTTCGAGCGGGGCACGGTGCTGATGCGGCTCGGCGAGGCCGGGCACGACGCGCACCTGATCCTCGACGGCTGTGTGAAGGTGCTGGGCGGGAGCGCCGACGGCCACACCACCCTGCTGGCGGTCCGCATGGCGGGCGACATCGTGGGCGAGCTCTCGGTCCTGGACGGGCGGCCCCGGTCCGCCACGGTGGAGGCGGCCGCCCCCACCCGGGTGCGGACCATCGGCGGCGGAACACTCCGGGCCTTCCTGCGCGACCGCCCCGGGGTCGGCACCGCCGTGCAGCACAGCGTCAACGCCAAGTTGCGCGAGGCCATCGGGCACCGGACGGACAGCTCCGGGGCGCCGGTGATGCTGCGGCTGGTCCGGGTGCTGGACCGGCTGGGCCGGTACTGCGGCCGCCGCACCGAGGAGGGACTGTCCATCTCCGTCCCGCTCAGCCAGGCCGACCTGTCCGCCCTGGTGGGCGCCACCGAGCAGAGTGTCCGGCGGGCGCTGGGCGTGCTCCGCTCCTCCGGGGTGCTGCTCACCCGGTACCGCTCGCTGGTCATCACGGACACGGACCGGCTGGCGGCGCTGGCGGAGGAGACGGCCCCCGAGTCCGCAAGGCGCAGGCCGTGAGCGCCCTGCCGCCCGGGGAGCGGCGCGTCTGCCTGATGGCGGACATCGAGTCGTACAGCACCCGCCGCAACACCGAGCAGCTCTCCCTGCAGAAGCGGCTGCGCTCGGTGGTGGAGGAGGCGGTGACCGCCGCGGAGGTCCCCTTGCGGCGGGTCGACGTGCAGGAGCAGGGAGACGGGCTGCTGGTCCTGCTGCCGCAGAAGCTGGACGAGCCGCTGGCGGTGTCCCGGCTGTACACGGCCCTGGGCGGCGCCGTGGGCCGGGGCAACCTGCGGGTGATGTCCTCCCTGCGCATGCGGTTGCGGGTAGCCATCGGCCAGGGCATCACCCACCGCGGGGCGACGGGGTGGACCGGTGACGGTGTGCTGGAGGTGTGCCGGCTGTGCGACAGCGGTCCGCTGCGCGCCGCCCTGACCGGGAACCCGGGGAGCGACGTGGGGGTGATCCTCCCCCACCACCTGTACCGGGACCTGGTGGAACAGGGCGACTACCCGGGGCTGGACCCGGAGGGGTTCACCCGGGTGCCGGTGAAGCTGCGGCCGGAGCGGCTCTCCGGTGACGCCTGGATCGGCCTGCCGGAGACGGCTCCGGTCGCGCCGCCGGACCGGCCCGGACGCGGGCGGCGGATACGCGGGCTGGGCGCCTCCCTGACCGACGGGATGGTGCGCGGGGCGGGGGCCGCCGCCGGCGCCGCCGCCATGGGCTTCGTTCTGGACCATGCCCTCTCCTCCGATTCCTCCGATCCCTCCGGTACCGGTGCGGACGGGGAAGCGGACGTCGACGGCACCGACGGACCGGACGGCGGGTCCGGGTCCGAGGCGGTCACCGAGGCCGGGTGAGGGACCGGGGACCGCTGTGTGGCCGGGGTCGGCGACCGGCGGGGCCGGGCCGGTCGCCGCCGCTCACCGCGCCAGTGCCCGCTCCTCCACCGCCTTGGCCGCGCGGCGCTGGATGGCGTCGAGGGAGCGCCGGTACCCGGCGAGCCGCTGCCGGCGCTTGTCCGCGACCTCCTTGGCCCCGTCCCGCTGCTGGAGCGCGTACTGCACCTTGTCGCGCACCTGGGTGATGGAGTCGGCGAGCTCGCGGTCGATCCGCTGCCGGTGCGCGTCCAGTGCGGTGTGCACGTTGTCGGCGAGCTTGGCCGCCAGTTCGGGGGTCGAGTCGCGCAGTTGCTCCGCGACCGCCTCCGCGGCGGCCCGCACGATCCGCTCGTTGAGCTTGTCCATTTTGAAGAGGGTGTTGAGGAAGCCGGTGCTGACGACCGCGGCGAGGAGCACGGCGGGGCCGAAGCCGAGCAGGCTCAGGCCGAAGGCGACGGCCAACTGCGGGATCAGGGTCTTGACCATCTCCTTGACCCCGAGCTGGGAGCCGACCAGGAGCGCACCGGGGTTGAGCAGCAGGCCGATTCCGGCACCGGTGATCTGGGACGCCCGGGAGGGCAGGTGTTCCCGACCGTCGACGTCGCCGACGTTGAGCAGGGAGGTGCGGATCTCCTCCAGGTTCTCCGCGAAGACGACGAGCCGCCGCCCGAGCTGTTCCTCCAGGTCCGTGGCGCGCGCTTCGAGCAGTTCCGTCAGTTCCCCGTCGCGCCACTCCTCGACGTGCCGCATGATGCTGTCGCTGAGGGTGGTCACCACCTCCTCCGCCAGGGCCTTGGCGTCCGCTCGGGCCTTCCAGAACTTGAGGCCGACGCGGTTCCGGTGCTGTTCCGCGGCCGCCCACTCGACGCAGGAGTCGGCGGTGGCCGCCAGCATCCGCTTGGCCGACTCCTCCACCTGGAGGTGGGTGGCGTCCAGGTGGTTGCGGAGGATTCGGTCGATGGCGCCGCGTTCCCTCCACAGGCGGTCGAGGGGGAGTTGCTGGCGCTGGTACTCCTCGTCGAGCAGTTCCAGGTCCCGGTCCATGAGGGTGCTCAGGTCGTCGATGGTGTCGCGGGCCGTGGCGGCCAGTTCCCGGATGTCCACCGCGGCCCCGACGACCTTGACCCGGCCGCGCTGCTCGGTGAGGAAGCGCTCCAGGCTCCGTTCGAAGGCGGGCAGACCGGAGGACTCCACCCGCCGCGGGTCGCCCGTGACGCGGGCGGTGAGGGCGCTCTTGGAGTCCACGAAGAGCACCCGGTCCTCCCCCAGCCCCCAGTACTCGCGGGCCCGGCTCAGCAGGTCGGCGCGGACCTCCTCGACGTCGTCCTCGTCGACCTGGTTGATCCGGTTGACCAACAGGTAGAGGTTGGCCTGGTCGAACATGTGCAGGTTGCGGTCGATGACCTCGCGTTCGCTCTGCGACAGGGCCCGGAGCGCGCTGACCACGAACACGACGGCGTCGGCTCCGGCGGTGTGCTCCAGGGTGATCCGGGACCGCTCCTCGTCCTCGTTGAGGCCGGGCGAGTCGATGATCCGGACGTTGTTCCGGCACAGTGCGAGCGGCCATCGGACCTCGGCGCGCCCCCAGCGGTGGGAGGCCCCCTCGGCGTCGATGGTGATGTGGTCCACGAGCCGGGCGGGCTCGATCGACAGCTCCGGTTGTCCGGGGTCGAGCGGGTGGAGGGTGACGGCGGGCCCCTCGCCCCAGGTGACGACGGTGAGCACGGCCGTGGTGGGCTTGCCCTTGGCCGGCAGCACCTTCTGCCCGAGCAGGGCGTTGACGGTGGTGCTCTTGCCCGCGTTGAACTCCCCCATGACGATCACCGAGAAATCGTCGCGGGCGATCCGGTCGCGCAGGTCGCCGACGGAGGCGGCCAGGGTGGCCTGGTCGAGTCCGCCGACCACCCCGGCGAGCCCGTCGACCATGTCGAGGAGCTCTCCCCTCATCTCCTGGAAGGCCTCGTATCCGCTGATCACTGATGTGCTCCGGGTCAATTCCCCGCTCCCCTCGTCTCCACGGGCCCCGCCTGTGCGAGAACCCCGGCTGTCAGTTCCCTGGTCCTGACCGCGATGTCGGACCAGTCCGGTCCGGACGCGGCGGCTGCCGGGAGCGGGTGGCCCCGGCGGTTCCATTCCTCGCGTGATCGACCCACCTCGTCCTCCAGGAAGCGGTAGAGCTGTTCCAGCTCGCTCCAGGCGGCGTCCGCGCAGGCGTCGAACTCGGTGTTCACCAGCGCGGGCAGCTGTCCGCGGACCGTCTGGCGCTGCTCCTGCGCGAGGGTGCGCAACCGCACCTCCCCGAGGGTGGTGCCGATCACCGAGGCCGCCAGGACCAGGGCCGGGCCGAAGCCGGGCACGAGGAGCGCCGCCGCCAGGGCGGCGCCGGACGGCGCCACCCGGTAGACGACACGGCGCCGGGCCAGGTCGGTGAGGTCGTCGGCGTCGGGAACGGACACCTCGACCTTCGTGTATCCGGCCTGGGGGTGGTCGGGCACCCGCAGGCGCAGGCCGAAGGCGGAGTGCAGGGCCTCGTCCGTCTCCCTGAGGTCCTGGGCGGCGCCGGGCTGGAGCTTGAGACGGATCTGTTCGTTCCAGAGGGCGAGGCTCCGCTCGACCCGGTGCGGGAGGTCGCGGGTCCACCACCGCTGGGGGTTGGTGTTGCGGTCCAGGTCGTGGAGCAGGTCGGAGACCAGTTGCCGCCGTTTGCGGTCCCGGTCGTCGTGCAGGCGCTCGAACATGGTGTTGCGCCGGGTGCGCACGTCCTCGCGGAGCAGATCGAATCCGGTGAGGCGGTCCTCGTGTTCGATCCGGGCGGCAGCGGCGGCCTCGGCCAGGCGCCGTCCCTCCGCCTCGGCCTCCCGCTCCCCCTCCGCCGCGCGTTCGCCGATCCGGTCCAGGCAGGAGGCCAGACGGTGTGCGACGTGGCGGGCGCGGGCGCCGCCGGGGTCGGCGCCGACGGTCCCGGCCAGCCAGGCCCGGAGCGTGTCCGCGAGGCCGTCGCCGGTGGGCGGGGCGACGGCCAGGCCCAGTTCCGGCGACAGTTCGCGGGCGCGTTCGCGGACGTACTGTACGACGTCGTCCCGTTCCTCCTCGTCCACCCGCCCGGTGTGGACAAGGGCGAGGAGGACTCGGTCGGGCGCGAGCCCGCGGTCCAGCAGTTCCCGGAGGAAGGTCCGGTCGGACAGGGTGAAGGCCGCGGTGGCGGCGACGGGCAGCAGGACGGCGTCGGCGCTGTGCGGGGCTCCGCCGTCCTCGGGGGCGAGGAGGAACTCGACGCCCCCGGGCAGGTCCGGCGAACCCACCCGGACGGCGTCGACCCCCCGGTCGTCGAGAGCGGACGGTCCCTCCCTGACCTCCCATCCGAGGTCGGTGCGGACCTCCCAGACGTCTCCGGCGGCGGGTGACACCAGCACCGGCAGGTCGGCGGAGAAGCCGGGCGGCAGCACCGGGTGTCCGGCGAGCGCTTCGAGGAGGCGGGCCCGCTCACGCACCGGCCCCCGGGCCACGGCGATGCGCACCGCGGCGCGGTCGGCGTGCGCCGCGATGTCGGAGAGTTCGTCCAGGAGCGCGGTGTCCGCCCCGGCCTGTTCGGCGAGGGCGCGGGCCTCGGTCAGGTGGTCCCGGAACAGGGCTGGCGTTGACGGCTCGGCCATCTCAGTCATCGAAACCTCCGAAGGGGTCGGTGGTGGTGAGAACGGTGGTGTGCCTCAGCCGGGTGCGGTCCTCCCTGACCCCGGCGGCGTGTTCGGACGCCGCCGCCTGGCCTTCGGCCAGTGACCGGGCGCGGTCGCGCAGGGAGTGCTGCTCGGCCCGGTGGGCACGGTGCAGTTCATCGACGGCGTCGGCGTAGGTGTCGCGGTACCAGTCGGCGCGGGAGCGCAGTTCCTCCCCCGCCTGGTCGGTGAGGTCGTCGACGAGGTCGAGCAGGCGGTCGGCGACGGAGGTGACGGCCGTCTCGGCGGGGACCATGGCCCGCTGGACCGCCTCCGCGCGGACCGTCCGCATGTCCCGGGCGAACAGGGCCCCGCCCAGGACGCCTCCGATGATGCCGCCCACCACGGTGCCGACGCCGGGGAACAGGAACGAGCCGATCAGCGCCCCCGCCCCGGCCCCGCCGCCGAAGGACGCCATGTCGCGGCGGCGGTCCGCCGCGAGGAAGTCCTCCGCGGTCCCCAGGTCGCGGTGCTGCGTACTCGGCAGCGGATCGGTTCGGCGGGCACCGGGCAGGAGCGGCTCGGAGGGGCCGATCCGGCGCAGGACGTCGAAGGCGAGGTCGAAGGAGGCCTTGAGGTCGCCCAGGGCCGTGTCCAGCCGACCGGTCACCCGTTCGTCCACGCGGGCGCCGCCTTCGCCGAGGAACCGCTGCAACCGGGTGTTCACCTCAGGGGAGACCACGTCGTCGAGGACCTGCTTGACCTGGGAGCCGTTGGAGCATCCGGCCACGGCTTCGTGCATCAGCTCCCTGATCTCGGCGATGGTGCGCTCGGCATCCCCGGCCAGGTCCGTCCGCAGGTCCGTGCGTTCGATGGCCAGGGAGTCGAGCCCGGTCCTGATCTGCTGGAACAGCAGCTCGTTCATGTCGGTGGGGGTGGCCTGCGCCAACTCGCCGCGGCGGCGCTCCAGTCCGGTGCGGTACTCCCCCAGGTCGTTCTCCAGCTCGTCCAGGACCCCGGCGACGACCTTCAGGGCGGTGTCCGTGACGGCGGCGGGGCGGCGCAGTTCGGCGACCCGGCGCAGCCAGCGCCGGGTGCGCTCGAACCGGTCCGTCCAGAGCCGGTCCGCGGTGTGCGCCTGCTCCGGGCGCAGGGTGCGGACGACGTGCAGGGGGGCGGACCAGGCGAGGTCGGGTTCGATGCCCAGCTGATCGGCGATGCGGTCGCGGGCGGCGGCGTCCAGCTCGGCGAGCTCCTCCGGTTCGACCTCGTCGGCCCGGGTCACCACGAACGCGCAGCGGGCGCGCAGGCCCTCGTCGAGTTCCTCGGTGAGGAACTCGACCTGGCTCGCGGGCAGGATGTGGCTCTGCTGGCTCACGATGACGGCCGCGTCGGCCTCGGCGATCGCCGCGCGGGTCAGGCCCGCGTAGCCGTGGT
>NZ_JBJJBV010000089.1:0-22518 GCF_045446735.1 Nocardiopsis protaetiae | reverse complement strand
GGTACCACCGGCCGCGGCGGCGTACGATTTTCCCAGAGGGAGCACGCGAAGTGGCCAAGAGCGGTGACGGTGGCGGTCGGCGGCGTCCGACCCTGGAGATGGTGGCGGAGCGGGCCGGGGTCGGCCGCGGGACCGTCTCCCGGGTGATCAACGGGTCGGCGCAGGTGAGCCCGCGCACCCGGGAGGCGGTCCACAACGCGATCGCCGAACTGGGATACAGCCCCAACCAGGCCGCGCGCACCCTGGTCACCCGGCGCACGGACACGATCGCCCTGGTGGTCTCGGAGCTGCGCGACCGGCTCTTCTCCGACCCGTTCTTCGCCGACATCGTCCGCGGGGTCAGCTCGGTCCTGCACGAGCGCGACCTCCAGCTGATGCTCACCACCGCCCGCAGCGAGGCCGAGCACAAGCGGGTCGGCGACTACCTCAGCGGGTTCCACGTGGACGGGGCCCTGCTGGTGTCCCTGCACCGCGACGACCCCCTGCCCAAGCGCCTGGCGGCGGCGGGCGTGCCGGTCGTGCACGGCGGCCGCCCGCTGGCCGAGGTGCCCTCCCCGTTCTGGGTCGACATCGACAACGTGGGCAGCGCCGAGAAGGCCGTCCGCTACCTCATCGAGAAGGGGCACCGCCGGATCGCCACCGTCACCGGCCCCCTGGACATGTACGCCGGTGTGGAGCGCCTGCGCGGGTACCAGCGGGTCATGGCCGAGGCGGGCGTGGAGATCGAGGACCGGCTGGTCGTCCAGGGCGACTTCAGCGTCGAGGGCGGGGCCGAGGCCATGGAGCGGCTGCTCGACGGCGGGCCCGCGCCGGAGGCGGTTTTCATCGCCTCCGACATGATGGCGATCGGCGGGCTGCGGGTCCTGCGCGCCCGCGGGCTGCGGGTGCCCGAGGACGTCGCGGTGGTCGGCCACGACGACACCCTCATGGCCCACTACAGCGACCCCGCGCTCACCACGGTCCACCAGCCCTCGGTCCAGATGGGCCAGGAGATGGCGCGCCTGCTGGTGGACGTCGCGATCCCGCGCGCGGCCGAGTCCGAGACCGTCATGCTCGACACTCGCCTGGTGGTCCGGGAGTCCGCCTGACCGGCCCGAACACCGCCTCCAGGGGGTCCGGTACCGGTCGGGCGGACACCGGATCGCCCCGGCGGGTGGACGTGTGCAGATGCATGTGCAAGGCTGGTCGCGACTTCGCGGGAGACGGTGGGGGCGCATGAATCCGATGCGGGAACCGACGCACACCCGGTGTGCGATCTCTTCGTGCGGATGGTGCGACCGGGACGGCCTCGACTGCCGGTTCTGCTCGGGTACCGGATGGTGGCGGCCCGAACGCCCGCACCGGGACGCCAGTGGGATCATCGTCTGGCTCCGGGTCGACGAACCGTGCCGGGGATGCGCCGGCACCGGCAAGGAGCACAGCCCGACCGTGGCGATCTAGAGGATCCCGCCGCCGCGGTCCGGACGAGGCGGGGACCGAGGAGGATGCGGTGCGCTGGGTGACCTACCTGTCGCCGAGCGGCGGTGGCGAGCGCGTGGGGGCGCTGGACGACGGCGATGTGCTGGGCGTCCCCGACCCCCGGAACCTGGACGAGCTGCTGGCCGACGGGGTGCCCGCCCTGGCCGGGGTGCTGGACAGCACCCGCCGGGCGCCGATCGAGATCATCGTCGAGTGGGAGGCGCGCATGTGCGCCCCGCTCGCCCCGACCGCCCCGGTGGCCGTCCTCTCCGGCGGCGACGTCTGGGAGGTCCCCCCGCACCTGGTCGGCGCCGTCGACGACACCGTCCCCGCGACCGCCCACAGCGCCCGTGTGGGCCTGGCGGCGGTCGCCGGCGCCCCGGGGCGCATCGACGCCCGCACGCCCGCCTGCCTGTGGCTGGACGCCGCGGGGGAGCCGGTCCTGCTCGGCCTGGGCCCGGTGCTGGCCACCTCCGACGAGCCGATCGCGGAGTGGGAGGCGGCCGTGGAGGTCGACGGCACCGAGCGCGGCCGCGCCGCCCTGGACCCCGACGACCCCTGGCTGTCCCGGGAGACGGGCCGGGTGAACGCCCTGCTGCCGGTGGACGCCGGACCGCTGGCCGAGGGCGACGAGGTGTTCGTCGACCTGGGCGAGCTGGGCTCCTACGAGGTCAGGGTCGGCTCCCGGGTCTGACCCCCGCGCGGGTTCCCGTCACCGCGCGGGCTCCCGTCAGGGCGTGTACTCCCAGTGCCAGGGCTCGAAGCCGCCGCGCGCCCAGGGCGGGTTGTCCCAGCCGAACGCCGGTGCCCGGTCGAGCATCCACACGTGCTCGGCGCTGCCCAGGACGTTCACGCCCCCGCACAGGTCGACGGCCAGCCCCATCCCGTGCGTGCTGGTCCCCGGCTTGGCGGCCATGCCCGGCAGCATCTGCTGGAACAGCGCCACCTGCTCGTGGTACGGGCGGTAGGAGTCGGTCACGCACATCGCGCGCCCGAACCGCTCCCGGTAGGCGGCGTCCAGCTCGATGAACGCCGCGGCGGCGTCCGCCCGCAGCCGCTCCCCGGGCTGGGGGAGCGGGCACAGCAGGTCGTCGGGGATGCGCCCGTTGGGATGCGCCGACACGTCGCCCCCGGCGCAGGCCGGGGCGCCCGTCCCGCCGTCCGTCCCGGAATCGGTCCCCAGGCCCGGCTCGGGCCCGGGCAGGGCCCCGGACTCCGGGGCGCTGCGGGCCTCGCGCGGCGCGTCGCCGCCCGGCCCGCCCCCCTGCTCCGCCCGGCGGGCCTCCAGCCGGGTCTGCTCGGCGATCAGGTCGGTGAGCGCCTCCTCCTGGACGCGGATCGCCTCCCGGGCCTCCTCCAGGGCCTCGTCGGCGCGTTCGGTCGCCTCCTCCTGTTCGCGCTCGGCCTCCCGCGCGGTCTCGGAGCGGGTGTCCGCGGCGACCCCGGCCGCCCGGGCCCGGCCCAGCTCCGCGGACCGGTGGTCGCCGATCAGGGTCAGGTCGGCGGCCAGGTCCAGCATCCCGGCCGGCCCCTGTGCCCCGAACAGGGTGCGGGCGGGCGACAGGTCGGCGCCCTTGTAGACGGCGGCCGCCTGGCGGGCGACGGCCAGCCGGGAGGACTCCCCGCGCACCCGTGTCTCCGCGACGCGCTCCTCGGCGGCCTCCCGCTCCGCGGAGAGCTCCTCCAGGAGTTCGCGCTCGGCGAGGTACTCCCCGATCCGCTCCCCGGCCTCGGTGCGCAGCCCCTCCAGCTCCGCGCGCAGCGCCGCCAGCTCGACCGTCGGGTCGCCGGGCTCGGCCGCGGCGGGTGAGGGGCAGGAGAAGGCCATGAGGACGGCGAGGCCCCAGGAAAAAGTGAGCCTGACCGAAAATACGGGCCCTGGAACGCGGACCCGCGCTGGGCTGCGCGAACGTTCCGCTTTTCGGTCATTACCCAGCGTGTTCGATGATGGACGCAATACCGCGCACATGCCCGCTTCCTCCCCCGGACCTGCGTGTACGTAATGTCACGATGTCATGTCGAGGTGGTCTTGATCAGGAAGCTGGTGGTGTGTCCAAAAAGTTACCCGGGCACTTGAACGGGTTTCGGTCCCTATGCCTGACCAGGGAGATTGGTAATAATGCCGACAAGGAAGGCATTATGGGGTCCGGTGGATGGAGATGATCATGCTCGGTAGGGCCTGAACGACCGCAGCGATCCCTTCGCCCCCATTGATACGCTATCCACCGCACGCGCACCCGCTGGAACTCTTTGGTCGGGTGGGCGGCTCCTCTCCTCCCAGGCGAGTCCGGCGGACAGTCTTCACATCTCCCCACATTCCCCACCGCTTACCGGTTTCGGTGGCCATCAGTGGTCTATACCGATGTGCCCGAGCCATCCTCGGGCCGGAGCGGTCGGTTCCTGGGTACCGACAGCCGTTCACGGCGGTGACACGAAAGGTTGCGAGGGTCCGTGTCGACACGAGCGACAAAAAACGGGGCCGGCGCGCAGAGCGAGGCAGCGCAGGCCGAACATGCCGATGCCGCGCCCCAGCGCAGACCCGATTGGTGGAGGCCACGTAACTGGCGGGTGCGTTCCCGCCTGGTGGCCCTCATCGTCATTCCCACCGCCGTGGCTCTCGCCCTCGGTGGTCTGCGGGTCTACGAGGCCGCGGTCTCGACGGTCACCCACGCGCACATCGAGGACCGGGCCGAGGTCGGCGTCCTGATCGTGCAACTGGCCAACCAGCTCGGTCGCGAGCGCAGCGCCAGCGCGGTCTACATCTCCGACGACCCCGACCCCGCGCGCCGCTCCGACGCCAAGCGCCAGGACCTGGAGGAGGAGCGCGCCGCCACCCGCGACCTCCAGCAGAAGCTCTCCGTGCGCCTGGAGGACATCGGCGAGGTCGACGGCACCCTCGCCAACACCCGCCTCAACAACATGCGGACCCAGCTCACCACGCTGGACTCGCTGCGCGAAGAGGTCGACGACACCCGCATCACGGTGCTCCCCGTCGTCACCAAGTACCGCACCGTCACGCGATCGCTCACCGAGTTCAACCAGACGATCGCCGACGAGACCAGCGACTCCGAGCTGCGGGAGAGCGTCCGCACGCTGACGGCCCTGTCCAACGCCCGCGACCAGCTGTCGTACGAGACCGCGCTGATGAGCCACTCGCTCTTCCGCGACTCGATGACCGGCGGCATCTCCGAGGCGATCGACTCCAGCCGCGCGCGCTACGACAACGAGATCTCCAACTTCATCCAGGCGGCCTCGCCCCAGCAGCGCGACATCTTCGACGAGAACTTCACCGGCCTCCAGGTCAGCCAGGTCTCGACGATGCGCATGCGTGTCATGTACCGCGCCGAGCGCAACGCCGACCTGAGCGGTGTCACCTCCAACGACGGTCCCGAGGACTACATCGAGATCGCCGGCGTCGCCCTGGGCAAGCTCCAGGACGTCGAGGAGAAGGTCGCCGACGGCATCCGCAACGACGCCGCCGAACTGCGCGCCGCCGCCCTCACCCGCGCCCTGATCGACCTCGTGGTCGTCGCGGGCGTGCTCCTGGCCGTGTTCATCCTCACCTCCCTGGTGGTCCGCTCCCTGGTGCGCCCGCTGCGCACCCTGGAGGACGGCGCCCGCCGGGTCGCCGAGCGCGACCTGCCGGACGCGATCAACCGGATGCAGGAGGCCGGGGCGGTCCCCGAGAGCGTCAAGGTCACCCCGATCGAGGTCGACACCGCCGACGAGATCGGCGAGGTGGCCCGCGCCTTCGACGACGTCCACCGCGTGGCCCTGACACTGGCCTCCGACGAGGCCGCCCTGCGCAGCAACGTCAACGCGATGTTCGTCAACCTGTCCCGCCGAAGCCAGACCCTGGTGGAACGGCAGCTGCGCCTGATCGACGGTCTGGAGCAGTCCGAGCAGGACTCCGACCGCCTGTCCGACCTCTTCCAGCTCGACCACCTCGCGACGCGCATGCGCCGTAACAACGAGAACCTCCTGGTCCTCTCCGGCCAGGACAACACGCGCAAGTGGGCCCAGCCGGTCCCGCTGGTCGACGTGCTCCGCGGCGCCGTCTCCGAGGTCGAGCAGTACGAGCGGGTCAACGTCCGCGCCCCGTCCCACATCTCGGTGCTGGGCCGCCCGGTCAACGACGTCATCCACCTCGTCGCCGAGCTGGTGGAGAACGCCACCTCGTTCTCCCCGCACGACACCGAGGTCCTGGTCAGCGCCAAGACCCTCGACAACGGCGCCGTCCAGGTCGACGTCACCGACAGCGGTATCGGCATGGCCGCCGAGGACCTGGCGGCGATCAACGCCCGCCTGGCCTCCCCGCCGGTCATCGACGTCGCGGTCTCGCGCCGCATGGGCCTCTTCGTGGTCTCGCGCCTGGCCCACCGCCACGGCATCCGCCTGCACCTCAAGGAGGCGCACGGCGGCGGCACCACGGCGGTCCTCGTCCTGCCGCCGGACCTGCTGATCACCCCGGTCGAGGGCCAGCACGCCCTGGGCGGCGCAGACAGCCGCCTGGAGCTCTCCTCCGCGGCGCCCAACACCTACGCCGACGCCGAGGCGGCCTTCGCCTCCGGCCCGGCCGCGCCCGAGCCGACCGACGCCTGGCAGTCCCAGGGCATCGACGCCGACCTCGGCACCGGGCTGCCCAAGCGCCAGCCCGGCACCTCCTCGCGCGGCGACGAGCACCCGCCCAGCGGCCAGGACCTGTGGAACACGGGCACCTCCGCCGGGACCGAGAGCACCGGCTCCGACGTCTGGGGCACCACGAGCGGCTCCGGCGCGTTCTCCGGTGAGACCGGCTCCCACCGCCGTGTCGTGGACCCCTACGACGCCCCGGAGGAGGAGGCCCCGCCGGCGCCCGAGCGCACCGGCCACAGCCTCTTCGACCCGGCCCCGCGCGAGGACACCGGCGGATCGCTCTTCGAGCGGCCCGTGGACCGCGCCACCGACACCGGTTCCTTCAGCCGGCCCACGGACACCGGCGCGTTCAGCCGGCCGACCGAGACCGGCGCGTTCGACCGCCCCGCGGACACCGGCGCCTTCCGGCGCCCGTCCGACACCGGCGCGTTCCGCCGGCCCGAGCCCGAGAGCTACGACGCCTTCTCGGGCAACGGTTCCGCGGCCGACACCGGACACCGGCGGGACACCCACCGGGACGAGCCCGACACCGAGACCTTCCCGGCCGTCTCCGCCTCGTCCGCCCCGGCGGCCCCGTCCTCCACGGACTGGACCACCGGCCAGCGGCCCCCGGCCTCGAACGACACCGGCTCCTGGCGCTCGGGCACCAACAGCGGCAACGGCGGCGGGGAGAACCGCGAGGGCTACGGCTCCACGGCCTACCTCTCCCGCCGCTACGGCGCCGCCCAGGGCCCGGCCGGCAACACGGTCGTCCCGCCCACGCCGGGCGGCGAGGAGAACGACTCCCTGCCGATCTTCGACGCCATCGAGTCCAACTGGTTCCGCCGCCGCACCGGTGGCGGGCCCACGGTGGACGCGACCGAGACCGGCCCCATCCGCCAGGTCCCGGCGGCGCCCGCCGCACCGGCCGCTCCGGCGGCCCCCGTGGCGCCCGCGGCCCCCGCGGCCGCGGCACCGCAGCCCGCCCGGGCCGCGGAGCCGGAGACCCGCTCCGAGCAGGAGTGGAACTCCGCGGCGGACCGCGGCTGGAAGGCCGCGCGGTCGGCGGCCGAGCCCATCGCGGGCGGGCTGACGACCTCGGGGTTGCCAAAACGGGTTCCCAAGGCAAACCTTGTCCCTGGGACCGCCCCCAAGCCGGAGAACTTCAAGCAGATGCCGACCCGCAGCGCGGATCGCGTCCGCAACCGGTTCTCGGGCTTCCAGAAGGGCGTCCGCGATGGCCGCAGCCGCCTGGGCGACGGGCAGTCGGAGGGGTGAGCGGAGTGGACAACGGCGGGACAGGGTCCCTCTTAATCAGGGAAGCAGGATGCAATAGCATCTACCGAGCTTCTCGGACGCGCACCACCCGTCGCTCGAAGAGAATCGAACACCAGGCTCCCGACCACCCCCACGGGAGGGTCCGGGCAGTTACGAAGGCAGTGCTGTCACATGCCGTGCCGGCGGTAGCAGTGCCGAAGAGACCAGCCGGCGAACTTGGACAGGAGATCAGATGAGTCGCCAGGTGAATGAACTCAACTGGTTGATCACGGACTTCGCGGACCGGGTACCCGATGTCGCGCACGCGATCGTCGTCTCGTCCGACGGTCTGCCGCTGTCGTCGTCCGCGGGATTCCCGGCCGACCGGGCCGACCAGCTGGCGGCTATCGCCTCCGGCCTGTCCAGCCTGACCCAGGGCGCGGCCCGGGTGTTCGAGGGTGGAGCGGTCGCGCAGACCGTCGTGGAGATGGAGCGGGGGCTGATGCTCATCATGGCCATCAGCGACGGCTCCTGCCTGGCGGTCCTGGCCTCCGCGGAGAGCGACCTCGGTCTGGTCGCGTACGAGATGACCCTGCTCGTCGAGCGGGCGGGGCGGGCGCTGACACCAGCGGCGCGCACCTCGGGAATCCACTGATCCACCACCGACAGGAGGAAGTGGTGGCACCTCACAGTAGAGATGCCGGGAGCGCCTCGTGGTTCGGACAACAGCCGAGCGGTCCCCCCACAGGGGGGATCCCGGCGGTTCCGGGCGGCGGAGATGTTCCTCGACCTATCCAACAACCGTACGATCAACGATCCGCAGCGGGAAGCGCGCCCAGTTCTCTGGTCCGCCCCTACGCGGTGACCAAGGGCCGCACCAAGCCGAAGTCGCAGCTTCCCCTCGAAGCTCTGATCTCGACGACGTCGGCGGCCCTCAACGAGTCAGGCACGCTGACGCCCGAATGGCAGGCGATCAGTGACCTGTGCCGGGAGTGGCGTTCCGTGGCGGAGATCTCCGCGCTTCTGCGGATGCCCCTCGGAGTGGCGCGGGTGCTTGTGGCGGACATGTCCGAGCAGGGACTGGTCCAGATCAGGTCTTCGCTCAATAACGACGCCCGCCCGAACACCAACCTGCTTGAAAGGGTGCTCAGTGGACTTCGCAAGCTCTAGCCCGGCCGAGGAAGGCGGTGCTGGGGGGAACGCGATGACGTCGGTCAAGATCGTCGTCGCCGGGGGCTTCGGTGTCGGGAAGACGACATTCGTGGGCTCCGTCTCCGAAATCGTGCCGCTGACCACCGAAGCGGTCATGACCAGCGCCAGCGTCGGGGTCGACGACCTCGCCAAGACGCCGGACAAGCAGACCACGACCGTAGCCATGGACTTCGGCCGTGTGTCTTTGGACTCGGACCTGATCCTGTACCTGTTCGGCACGCCCGGACAGCACCGGTTCTGGTTCATGTGGGACGACCTGGTCAAGGGCGCCATCGGCGCCGTGGTCCTGGTGGACACCCGCCGCCTCGCGGACTGCTTCCCCGCGATCGACTACTTCGAAGAGGCGCGACTGCCCTTCATCGTGGCGATCAACGGGTTCGACGGGTACTACCCCCACGCCGCGGACGAGGTCCGGGATGCGCTCACGCTCAGCCCGGAGATCCCGATCGTCCAGGTGGACGCCCGTGACCGGGCCTCCACCAAGTCGACGCTCATCACCCTCGTCGAGCACGCCATCACGGTGGGGGACCCCGAGGGCGCCGCAGGACAGCCCACCTCCACCGGCGGCCAGAACTCCTGGCGCTAGCGGAGGCCGATTCGGGCCGGGGTCCCGCACAGTGCACGGCCCGGTTCCCGTCATACGGGAACCGGGCGTCCGTGCTGCCTGGCATCATGTGCTGATGAGCTCTTCCTCCCACCCCGAGCCGGAGATGACCGGCCGCTTCCGCGAGGTCGCCGAGCGCGTGCTCGACGCCCTCCTCGACGAGAACCCGGAGTGGGCCCTGGACCTGGGCGATCCGCGCGGCGCGGACCGCCTCACCGACCGCTCCGAGGAGGCCGACGCGCGACGCGTGCGGCTCCTCACCGATGCCCTGGGTCCGCTCGACGACATCGACGACGACCTGCTGTCCCCGGGCGACCGCGTGGACCTGGAGGTCCTGCGCGCCCGGCTCGCCTCCGAGCTGTGGCACACCACCGAGCTGCGCCCGCTGGACCGGGACCCGCTGGAGTACTCCCCGGGCGAGGCCGTCTACGCGCTGGTCGAACGCGACCAGCTCCCGGTGGCCGACCGGCTGGCGGCGCTGGCCGCCCGCTGCTCCGCCCTGCCCGGCCACCTGGCCGTGGCCCGCGAGCGGCTGGGGTCGGGCCCCGGCATGTCCCGGGTCCACGTGGAGACCGCCCTGGCCCAGCTGGAGGGCGCCCGCACCCTGCTCTCCGACGACGTGCCCGCGCTGGCCGCCCGGGAGCCCGACGCCGCCCCCGCGGACCTGGAGAACGCCCTGGAGGCCGCCCTGGCGGCGGTCGAGGAGTACGGGGAGTGGCTGAGCGGGCGGCTGGAGACCTCCACCGCCGACCCGCGCCTGGGCGAGCGGGTCTACGCCGCCCGGCTCTGGTACACCCTCGACTCCGAGCTGAGCCCCGAGGCGCTGCTGGTCCGCGCCCAGAGCGACCTCATCGCCACCGAGGAGGCCCTGGCCGAGGCCTCCGCCGCCTACCTGGGCCGCCCGCCCGCGGCCGGCCTGGCCGCCGAGGCGCTGGCCCGGGTCGCGGCGGAGCACGCCGGCGCCCCGGACACCGTGCGGCCCCTGTGCGAGGAGGCCCTGGCGCACCTGGGGCGCCGGGTGCGCGAACTGGACCTGGTCACCGTGCACGACGACCCCGTCCGGGTCATCCCCATGCCGGAGTCGCGGCGCGGGATCGCCGTCGCCTACTGCGAGCCGCCCGGCCCGCTGGACCCCCGGGCCGCGGAGAGCCCCACGCTCATCGCGGTGTCCCCGCCCCCGGAGGACTGGCCCGCCGCCCGCAAGGAGTCGTTCTTCCGCGAGTACAACGCCGGGCTGCTGCGCAACCTCATGGTCCACGAGGCGATGCCCGGCCACGCCCTCCAGCTCGCCCACGCCTCCCGCCACCGCGGCGGCACGCGGGTGGGCCGGGTGCTGTGGAGCGGCCCCTTCGTCGAGGGCTGGGCGGTGTACACCGAGGAGCTGCTGGCCCGCCACGGCTGGTCCGACGACCCCGACGACAACGCGGTGCTGCGGCTGGTGCAGCTCAAGATGCGGCTGCGGATGATCCTCAACGCCATCCTGGACGTGCGCCTGCACACCGGCGACCTCACCGAGGCCGAGGCGATGGCGCTGCTGGTCGAGCGCGGGCACCAGGAGGAGGGCGAGGCCGCCGGGAAGTGGCGGCGGGCCCTGCTCACCAGCGCCCAGCTGTCGACCTACTACGTGGGGCACGCCGAGGTCGCCGACATCGCCCGCGACCTGGCCGCCGTCCACCCGGGGCGGTCCGACCGCGAGCGGCACGACATGATGCTGGCGTACGGCTCCCCGCCGCCCCGCCACCTGCGCACCCTGCTCGGGCTCTGAGGGTGCCCGGGCGCCCCCGGGCGCTTCTAAGCTGGAGCCGCGACAGGGCACGACGGCGCGGAGAGGTCGGCGATGACGGACGGCAGCGGCTACGAGGAGCAGGGCGGCGTCCCCGGTACGGGCACCGGGGAACCCGACGGCTGGGACCGGCTGTGGACCCCGCACCGGATGGCCTACATCAAGGGCGAGAACAAGCCCACCGGCCCCCGCCCCGAGGACGGCTGCCCCTTCTGCCGCGCCCCCGGCCTGAGCGACCCCGAGGGCCTGGTCGTGCACCGCGGCAAGAGCGCCTACGTCGTCCTCAACCTGTACCCCTACAACAGCGGCCACCTGCTGGTGTGCCCCTACCGCCACGTGTCGGAGTACACCGCCCTCAACGAGGAGGAGACCGCCGAGGTCGCCACCCTCACCCAGGCGGGCATCCGGGCGCTCACCGCCTCCTACCGCCCCCAGGCCTTCAACGTCGGCATGAACCTGGGCGCGGCGGCCGGGGCGGGCATCGCCGCCCACCTGCACCAGCACATCGTTCCGCGCTGGGGCGGGGACACCAACTTCATGCCGGTCATCGGACACACCAAGGTGCTCCCCGAGATGCTGGAGCAGACCCGGGCCAAGGTCGCCGGGAACTGGCCCGACGACTGATCCCGGCCGAGCCGGGTAGCCCCCGGGTGAGGGGACCGGGAACCCGGCGGGTCCGCAGTGCGTTCGTCGGGTGCGGGGACGCGCCGTACGCGGCGTATCCCCGTGTCCGACTGTTAGGATCGTCGCCGTGCGCGCCCGGTGCGCGCACGCGCGGTACCTCCCAGAACCCCAGACATCCGGGCCGGTGCCGACCCGGCTGGCGTCGATCGCGCACGGACCGCAGGCCCGTCGGCCGGCGGGGCGTCGCGTGCGCCAGGAAAATCCCCCGGTATCCGCCGAGGGAGGTGCACTAGACGACATGCTGAGAATCCTTCGCCCCATGGTCTCCAGGGTCACCGCTCCGCTCGGCCGGAGCCTGGCCCGGATCGGCCTGACCCCCAACATCGTCACCGTCATCGGCGCCACCGGCGTCGTGGCAGGTGCCCTCTACTTCTACCCGCGCGGCGAGCTGTACGCGGGCTCGGTGGTCATCACCGTGTTCGTGCTCTTCGACATGCTCGACGGCGCCGTCGCCCGTGCCAAGGACGCCGAGAGCGCGTTCGGCGCGTTCCTCGACTCCACCCTCGACCGCATCGCGGACGCGGCCATCCTGGCGGGCCTGCTGTGGTGGTTCATCGACGGCGGCAACGACCCGCTGCTCGCCGGGCTCACCCTGTTCTGCCTGATCAGCGGGTTCATGGTGTCCTACATCAAGGCCCGCGCCGAGGGCCTGGGCGTCAACTGCGACGTCGGCGTGGCCGAGCGCACCGAACGCCTCATCGTCATCCTGGTGGCGGTGGCCCTCAGCGAGTTCGGCGTCCCCTACGTCCTGGCCGGCGGCCTGTGGGTGCTGGCGGGCATGAGCCTGCTGACCATCCTCCAGCGCCTGCTGGAGACCCGGGCCCGGCTCAACGAGGCCGACCACCTCCAGAAGCAGGAGCGGGAGGACGGGGCCGAGGCCCCGGAGCCCTTCGACGGGGCCGTTCCCGAACTGCTCGACGACACCGACGAGGGCGCCGAACCGGCGCCCGGAAACCAGCGCTAGACACCGGAACCGGAAGAGGGCACGACGTGGACGAACGGGTGGCCGCCGCGGCCTACGCCGCGGCATGGGCGGCCGTGGGCCGCGCCCCCGAGAGCGCGGGGCGGGCGGTGTTCCGCCGCCTGGCCGACCGCTCCTGGCGGACCCACGACGAGGGCACCCGCGGCCTGGAGCGCAACCTGCGCCGCCTGGTCGGCCCCGACGCCACCTACGCCCGGCTGCGCGCCCTGTCCCGGGCCGGGATGCGCTCCTACATGCGCTACTTCTACGAGATGTTCCGGCTGTCGGCGATGTCGCCCGAGCGCATCCTCGGCGACACCCGGGCCACCGGCCTGGAGATCCTGGAGAAGGCCATCGCCGACGGGCGCGGGGCCGTCGTCGCCCTGCCCCACATGGGCAACTGGGACCACGCCGGGGCGTGGATCACCCTGCGCGGCATCCCCCTCACCACCGTTGCCCAGCGGGTGCGCCCCGAGAGCCTGTACCGGCGCTTCACCGCCCACCGCGAGTCCCTGGGCATGGAGGTGCTGCCGCTCACCGGCGGGGGCGCCAACACCGTCGGCACCCTGGCCCGCCGCCTGCGCGACGGCGGCCTGGTGTGCCTGCTCGCCGACCGCGACATCAACGGCACCGGGGTGGAGGTCGAGCTGTTCGGGGAGACCGCCCGCGTCCCCACCGGCCCGGCCGCCCTGGCGATGAACACCGGCGCCGCCCTGCTGCCCGTCTCCCTCTGGTACGACGGCCCGTACTGGGGCATCCGCATCCACGAGGAGGTCCCCGTCGCCGAGGGGGCCACCCGCACCGAGCGGATCCGCGGCACCAGCCAGGAGCTGATCCGGGTGTTCGAGGGCGCCATCGCCGAACACCCCGAGGACTGGCACATGCTCCAGCCGATCTTCCTGCGCGACGTCGAGGAGGACCGCGCCCGCCGCTCCCGGCTGGAGGGCGAGGCCGCGCTGGAGGCCCTGGCCGCCGCGGAACGTGGCGGCGGGCGGGCCGGGTAGGACATGGGCATGCGGATCGGCCTGGTCTGCCCCTACTCCTGGGACGTCCCCGGCGGGGTGCAGCAGCACGTCGGCGACCTCGCCGACGCGCTCATCGCCCGCGGCCACGAGGTGTCGGTCCTGGCCCCGGTCGGCGGAACGGCCGTCGCCCTGCCCGACCACCTCGTCCCGGCCGGGCGTCCGGTGCCCGTGCCCTACAACGGGTCGGTGGCCCGGCTGAGCTTCGGGCCGCGCACGGCGGCCCGGGTCCGCAGGTGGATCGCGCGGGGCGACTTCGACGTCCTGCACATCCACGAGCCCGCCGCGCCCAGCGTCTCCCTGCTGGCCTGCTGGGCCGCCGAGGGGCCCCTGGTGGGGACCTTCCACACCGCCAACCCGCGCTCGCGGGCGATGGCGGCCGGATCGCACGCGCTGCGTTCGGCGCTGGAGAAGGTCCACGCGCGCATCGCCGTCTCCGAGGCCGCCCGCCGCACCCTGGTCGAGCACGTCGGCGGGGACGCCGTGCTCATCCCCAACGGGGTGGCGGTGCGCCGGTTCGCCGCGGCCGCGCCGCTGCCGGGGTTCCCCGGCACGGGCGGGCCCGCCGGTCAGGGCGGGTCCATCGGCTTCCTGGGGCGCCTGGACGAACCCCGCAAGGGGCTGGCCGTCCTGCTGGAGGCGTTCACCCGGCTCGCCCCGCACCGCCCCGGGCTGCGCCTGCTTGTCGCCGGACCCGGCGACCCCGGCCCGGCGCTGTCCGCCGTCCCCGAACGGCTGCGCGAGCGCATCGTCCTCACCGGCCGCCTCGACGACGCCGACAAGGTCCGCGCCTACCACTCCGCCGACGTGTTCTGCGCCCCCAACCTGGGCGGGGAGAGCTTCGGCATCGTCCTGACCGAGGCCATGGCCGCCGGGGCCGCGATCCTGGCCAGCGACATCCCCGCGTTCTCCGCCGTCCTGGGCGGCGGCCGCGCCGGGGAGCTGTTCGCCGTCGGCGAGGCCGCCGACCTGGCCCGCCGGGCCGACGCCCTGCTCGACGACCCCGACCGCCGGGCCGCCCTCTCCCGGGCCGCCCGCGAGGCCGTGCGGGCCTACGACTGGGACACCGTCGCCGCCGACATCGTGCACGTCTACGAGACCGTCCTGGTGGGGGACGGGTCGCGTGTCCGCACCCACTGACGCCACCGCGGTCCGTAGCCTGGGGGCGAGGGGGTGCGCACCGTGAACGATCAGGCCCTGGCCGTTCTCGTGGTCGTCGGCGCGCTCGCCGCCGTGATCGCCTGCGGCCTCTACCTGTCCTGGCGGGCCACCCGGCTGCACCGGCTCCACCAGCGCGTGGACCTGTCCCGGGCCGGGCTGCGCACCGCCCTGGACCGGCGCCGGGAGACCGCCGTCCGCCTGGCGCGCGTGCTCGGCCCCGAACACGGCGCCGACCTTGCCGCGGCGGTGGCGGCCGCCGTCACCGCCGGGGACCGCGCTGCCGGGAGCGGCGGGGGCCACGGGGACGGCGGGGCGTTCGGCGACGAGCCCGCCGAGAGCGCCCTGTCCCGCTCCCTGCGCCGCACCCTGGCCGATCCCGCCGCCCTGCGCGCCGCCGACGGCGCCGGGCTGCTGCCCGCCGCGGCGGCCGCCGCCCGGGGCGTCCACCTGGCCCGGGTGTTCCACAACGACGCCGTCGCCGACACCCGCCGGGCCCGCCGCTCCCGGGTCGTCCGGCTGTTCCGGCTGGCCGGCGGGGCACCGCTGCCCGACTTCTTCGAGATCGACGACCGGCCCCCGGACCTGCCCGCCCCGGTGCCCGCACCCGACACCATGTAAGGCCCCCGCCCCGGAAAACGCCTATCTGGCCAAAGCCCCCCGGAGGGGGAGGAACTACCATGGTGGTCCGGGAGACCCGGGGTGCACGGCGCCGAGGCGTCGGCGCGCCCCCAGAGCGCGAACGCCGGCCGCCGTCCGGGCGCGCCCATTCCCCTGGAAACACTTGATGGGACGGGAGTCCACCACCGTGGCTGACAACGCAGCGACCACCTCCGACAACGCCGTCGGTACCCAGCGCGTCAAGCGAGGCATGGCCGAGCAGCTCAAGAACGGCGTCATCATGGACGTCGTCACGCCGGACCAGGCCAAGATCGCCGAAGACGCCGGTGCCGTCGCGGTCATGGCCCTGGAGCGCGTCCCCGCCGACATCCGCAAGGACGGCGGGGTGGCCCGCATGTCCGACCCCGACATGATCGACGGGATCATCGAGGCCGTCTCGATCCCGGTCATGGCCAAGGTCCGCATCGGCCACTTCGTCGAGGCGCAGGTCCTCCAGAGCCTGGGCGTCGACTTCATCGACGAGTCCGAGGTCCTCACCCCCGCCGACGAGGCGCACCACATCGACAAGTGGGCGTTCACCGTCCCCTTCGTCTGCGGCGCCACCGAGCTGGGCGAGGCCCTGCGCCGCATCGCCGAGGGCGCGGCCATGATCCGCTCCAAGGGCGAGGCCGGCACCGGCAACGTCGTCGAGGCCACCCGCCACATGCGGTCCATCCGCGCGGCGATCAAGCGCCTGGGCACCCTGGACGAGGCCGAGCTGTTCATCGCGGCCAAGGAGCTGCGCGCCCCCTACGACATCGTCAAGGAGGTGGCCGAGCTGGGCAAGCTGCCCGTCCCGCTGTTCTCCGCGGGCGGTGTGGCCACCCCCGCCGACGCCGCCCTGATGCGCCAGCTCGGCGCGGAGAGCGTGTTCGTCGGCTCGGGCATCTTCAAGTCCGGCGACCCGGCCAAGCGCGCCGACGCCATCGTGCAGGCCACCCTGCACTACGAGGACCCGGCCGTCATCGCGCGCGTCTCGCGCGGCCTGGGCGAGGCCATGGTCGGCATCAACCTGGACGAGCTGTCCGACTCCCAGCGGTACGCCGGGCGCGGCTGGTAGCGGTTCCGCGTTCCACCGGCACCAACCCGACATGGCCCGGGCCGTACGACGGTCCGGGCCGCGTCGATAACGATCCGGGCAGTTACGAGCAGCACAGGCAGTACAGAGTGAGGACGTACGTGACCCACAGACCCACCATCGGCGTCCTGGCCCTCCAAGGGGACGTCGCCGAGCACCAGCGCGTTCTCGAAACCCTCGACGTGCACACCGTCAAGGTCCTCTCGCCCGAGCACCTCGACACCGTCGACGGCCTGGTGGTCCCGGGCGGCGAGTCCACCACGATGTCCAAGCTGGCCGTCCGCTACGGGCTGCTGGAGCCGCTGCGCAAACGCGTCCGCGCCGGGATGCCCGCCTACGGCACGTGCGCCGGGATGATCATGCTCGCCGACCGTATCCTGGGGGGTACCGCCGACCAGGAGACGATCGGCGGGATCGACATGACGGTGCGCCGCAACGCGTTCGGCCGCCAGACCGAGTCGTTCGAGACGGGCGTCCACATCGACGGGCTCGACGGGGAGCCGTTCGACGCGGTGTTCATCCGGGCGCCGTGGGTGGAGGCCGTCGGCCCCGGCGTCACCGTGCTCGGCGCCGTCCCCGGCCCCGACGAGGCCGGTAGGATCGTCGCCGTACGACAGGGCGGCCTGATGGCCACGTCCTTCCATCCCGAACTGACCGGCGACGCGCGCATTCACCGCCTCTTCGTCGACATCGTGAAAGGACTCGCATGAGCGGCCACTCCAAGTGGGCCACCACCAAGCACAAGAAAGCCGTCATCGATGCCAAGCGCGGCAAGCTCTTCGCCAAGCTGATCAAGAACATCGAGGTGGCGGCGCGCACCGGTGGCGGCGACCCCGACGGGAACCCGACGCTCTACGACGCGATCCAGAAGGCCCGCAAGAACTCGGTCCCCCTCGACAACATCGAGCGCGCCCGCAAGCGCGGCTCCGGTGAAGAGGCCGGCGGCGCCGAGTGGCAGACCATCATGTACGAGGGCTACGCCCCCGGCGGCGTGGCCCTGCTCGTGGAGTGCCTCACCGACAACCGCAACCGCGCCGCCTCCGAGGTGCGCGTGGCGGTCACCCGCAACGGCGGCAACATGGCCGACGCCGGCTCGGTGTCGTACCTGTTCAACCGCAAGGGCGTCGTGATCGTGCCCAAGGAGGGCACCACCGAGGACGACGTCACCCTCGCGGTCCTGGAGGCCGGGGCGGAGGAGGTCGAGGACATCGGCGAGGCCTTCGAGATCGTCTGCGAGGCCACCGACCTGGTCCCGGTGCGCACCGCGCTCCAGGAGGCGGGCATCGACTACGAGTCGGCGGAGTCCAGCTTCCTGCCGACCATGGAGGTCCCGGTGGACGCCGAGACCGCCAAGAAGGTGCTGCGCGTGGTGGACGTCCTGGAGGACTCCGACGACGTGCAGAACGTCTTCACCAACGCCGACATCCCGGACGAGGTCATGGCCGAGCTCGGCTGACCCGACCCGGACCGGATCGGACCGGATCCGACCCGTCACAACGCCGGTGGCCGCACTCCCGCCCGGGAGTGCGGCCCCCGGCGTTCGGGGGTGTCCGCGCGGATCGCTAGGCTGCCCGGCATGGCGATCATGAGACCCGTCTTCCGCGACTCCGACGGCGAGCGGATCCCCGGCGAGAGCCGCCCCGCGTTCATCCGCAACGGCGACTCCTACTACCTGACCTCCCTGAAGATCTACGCCGACGGGCTGGTGGACTGCTGGGGCCTGGTGGACCTGGAGGAGTTCGCCGACAAGCTGGCCTCGGGATGGGTGGCCACCGAGTTCGAGGAGGGGGCCAGGGCCTCGGTGCACGGCCTGGGCGAATGGCGGTTCGCCGAGCCGTACTCCTACACCGACGCCGACTGCCTGCTGGCCGAGGTCCGGGACACCGTCGAGGAGCTCAACGGCCGCCCCACCACCTCCGACCGCTGCCTGGCCGCGCTGGACGCCTTCCTCGCCGACCCCGGCGAGGACCGCCGGGCCGCTCTGCGCGCCGCCTACCTGGGGATCCCCGAGACCCGGCGGGTCTACATCCTGGGGGACATGGACTCCAAGGACTGGCCGCTCCAGGTCCTGGCCTTCGGCCCGGGCGGCACCCTGACCGGCATGTTCGAAGGCGCGACGGTCGGGGACCGGGACCACGGGAGCGCCCTGGAGTACTTCGCGGAGTGGGCTTCCCACAAGGAGGTCTACAAGGAGAGGCCCCGGGCCGAGGAGGGTCCCGACGGGCGCGGGGAGCCCAGGGCCGGGGCGATCGTCCTGGAGCAGCGCTTCTTCGGCGCCGGAACACCCTCGGACCCGGGGATCCTCGTGTTGCGCAACGACTTCCCGGCCCCGGTGACCGTCGACGGCGCGCCGTACCCCACCGTGCTGCACGCCTACCGGGCGGCGTCCGTCGCCGACCCCGCCACCCGGGAGGCGATCCGCACGGCCGAGAACCCCGGGCGGGCCGGACTCCTGGCCCGGGAGGCGCCCCGCCGCCCGGACTGGGCGGTGGCGCGCACCGCCGTCATGCTCCGGCTGCTGCGCGCCAAGTTCGAGCAGCACCCCGACCTGGCCGAGGTCCTGCTGTCCACCGGGGACCGGACGATCCTGTACGACGACTCCGGGTCGCCCCGCTACTGGGGGAATTCGGGACCCGAGGGCCGCAACTGGGCGGGGCGGCTGCTGGAGCTGGTCCGCGCCGAGCTGTGCGCCGCCCGCGCCGGCATCTGAGCCGTTGCGGGTCGCGTCGGAGCGGGCGCCGCGGGCCGCCCCGGGGCCGCTCAGCTCGTCATGTCGAACCCGACGATGACCTTGGTCGGGCGGATGCGCACGACCAGCTCCCCGGGCACGCCGTTGCGGCGGCCGTACTCCTCGGCCCGGTCCGCGCCCATGTAGCGGGCGGCGATGGCGGTGGCGGTGCGCAGGAGCTCGCCGGGGTGCTCCGAGACCTCGGCCTCGCCCTGGACCTGCACGAACCCGTACGGGGCCTTCTCCAGGTCCACGCACAGCGCCACCCGCGGGTCGCGGCCGATCGCCCGGCCCTTGGCCGAGGTCGCGCCGGTGTTGAAGACGATCGCCTCGTCCTCGACGATGAACCACACCGGCACCACCAGCGGCCTGCCGTCGGAGGCGGTGTAGGCCAGCTTGCCGGTGCGGGTTCCTGCGCTCAGGAAGTCGTGGACCCGGGGATCGGTGAGTGAAGTCGTCATAGCGCGAGCCTAGGCCGGAGCCCCCGGCCCCGCCGGGAACGGCGCGGCGCGGTCCGTCCCGGTGGGAACGATGGGACGCGGTTCCGGCCGCCCTGTTTCGGGCGCCCCTGGGCAATCCTCGCAAAAGGGTCGTCGGTACGATCCCCGTGCGTGCCGCCCCACCCCGGGCGGCCGGACGCGAGGAACGAGGTGCCATGGGCGAGGTCGTGCCCGACGGGACGTGGCTGATGGGCGAGCGCGAGGGTGTCGCGCTCTCGGGCCGCTGGTGGAAGTGGGTGTGGTCGGCCCCCGAGGGGCACGACCCCGTGCAGGACCCCACCGGCGCCCACGCGGCGGTCAACCAGCCCGATGACGTGTGGTTCCTCGCCGGTACGTACGGGGGCCGGGTGGTGCGCCGCTGCGAGGTGCCGGCCGGGCGGCCGGTGTTCTTCCCGGTGCTGAACCTGTACCACGGCTCCGCGTACTCCCGCAGGCCCCTGTCGATGCCGGTGGAGCGGGCGGCGGCACGCCTCAACGGCGTGCCGCTGCCCCTCCAGGAGTTCCACGGGACGTTCCGCCCCCGGCTGTGGACCCGGTGCTTCACGTGGGGCCTGTGGGGCGGGATCGCCGGTCTCAGCCCGGGCGCCTACGTCCTGGAGATCAAGGCCGACACCGGCGACGACTTCTGGGTGGACACCACCTACCACCTCACCGTCGTCTGAGCGCGCCCGGCGCCGGGGTCGCGGCCCCGGCCGGGGACGGGCGCCGGCGCAGCGGGTCCAGCGCGTTCATCGCCGCCGGGGTCCGCCCGGTGGCGATCCGCTCGGCGAGGAGGCGGCCGGTGACCGGCCCGTGGGTGAGCCCCCACATGCCGTGGCCCGTGGCGGTGTACACACCCGGGACCCGGGTGGCGCCGACCAGCGGCACGCCGTCCGGGGTGACCGGGCGCGGGCCCACCCACACGTCGCTCCGCTCCGACCAGCGGACCCCCCTCAGGAAGGGGCGGGCCGAGCGCACGATGGCCTCGACGCGGCGGGGCCGCAGGGCCTCGTCCGGACCCCGGAACTCCATGGTCCCCGCCACCCGCAGCGCACCCCGGTAGGGCGTGCACGCCACCCGCGCCTCGGGCAGGTAGACCGGGCCCGGGACCGGCTCGTCGACCGGCACGGTGAAGGAGTATCCGCGGCCCGCCCGCACCGGGACCCGCACCCCCAGGGGGCGCAGCAGGCGGTCGGCCCAGGCCCCGGTGCACACCGCGGCCGCGTCCGCGCGCAGCGGCTCGCCGTCGGCGGAGACGACCGTGACCGTCGAACCCGAGCGGTGCACGGCCGCCGCGTCGAAGCCCTCGCGGACGGTGCCGCCGCGTTCGCGCACGGACGCGGCCAGGTTGCGGACCAGGGTCCCGGGGTCGACGTGGCGCTGGCCCGCCAGCCGGACGGCGGCGCGGATCGACCCCGCCGCCTGCGGCACGAGGCCGTGCGCGTCGTCCCCGGCCAGCACGGTGCGCTCCACCGCCAGGCCCAGCGAGTCGAGCTCGTGCAGCAGGACGAGCGCCGCCTTGGGGGAGTGGAACAGCGCCGTGACCGGGGCGGAGACCGCGGTGGTCGCCACCCCCGCCTTCTCCAGTTCGTCGAACGCCTCCAGGCAGGCGGTGTTCAGCGGCAGGTTCGCGCGGACCGCGCGCTCCCAGGCCGGCCACCGGCAGTGCGCGGCGAACCGTGACAGGAACGCCCACAGGGCGGGGGAGGCCGTCGGCGGGATCGACAGCGGCGCGTCGGGGTCGAGCAGGGAGCGCGGCCCCTGGAGCAGGACTCCGGGTTCGTTCAGCGGGATCGCCAGGTTCGGGGAGAGCCATCCGGCGTTGCCCCAGGAGGCACCGGCGCCGACCCGGCCCCGGTCCACGACCGTGACCCGCACGTCGTGCTCCTGGAGGAACCAGGCGGTGGACAGTCCGACCACTCCCGCACCCACCACCAGCACGTGGTCCGTCATTTCCGTTCGACCTCATTTCCCATGGTTGTCGGCCACCACCATGGGCCCTACCCGGGTGGGGGGTCTTGTCGGGAACGGACAATCGGCGGGGGCCTTCTTGTATCAGGGCGACGAGCGGGCCGGGGCGGTGAGGCGGGCGTCGGTGCGGGTGGGGCCCGAGAACACCGCCTCCAGCGGGGTTCCCAGGGCCTCGGCGATGGCCTCGGGCGGGGTGGGGCCGTCGGCCAGGACGGGGCGGGCGGTGGACAGGGCGCCGGTCAGGGCCGCCTGGCGGCGCAGGTGGGCGTCGGCGCGGGCGTCGAGGGGTGCCGGGGCGGGGTGCAGCGGGTGGCTGGGGGCCGGGGCCTCGCCCGGGACGAGCTCCAGGGGCCGCCCCTGCGGGTCCGTGTAGGCGGTGCAGCGGCGGACGTGGGCGGCGCGGTCGGCGTGGGTGACCACCAGGGAGTCCACGCCGCCGGTGGCGGCCAGCGCGTAGCGGTGGGCGACCAGGTCCAGGTGGCCCACACGGAACGCCCCCTGCCAGGGGTGGGTGCCGTTGTGCGCCTCGGGCAGCAGGGCGGCGAGCCCGGGGGCCTCGGTGGGGAAGGGGCCCGCGCCGTGGCGGGTGGTGTAGGAGCGCACGACGCCGATGCGGCGGGCGTCGGCGCCCGCCTCGGCGAGCAGGGCCAGCGGGTTCGCGGTGGTGGTCGTGGACCAGGTGGTGTGCGGGTGGAAGCCGTGCCACTCGTCCAGCAGCACCCCCTGGGCGCCCTCGAACACGACCGGGGTGCGGGCGAGGAGGCCGGGCAGGTAGGTCTCGTCCACGATGCGGATACTGCGGGCGAAGCCGAGGTAGGCCTCGACGCAGTCCTCGACGTCCGGGCCGTC